>JBARHM010000602.1:0-5032 GCA_049799235.1 Gallionella sp. | reverse complement strand
CTGGTGCTGGCCCATCCGATGTTTGCGCGCCTGAAGTTTCAATATCCGGATGCAGACATCCACGTTCTGCTGTTTGCCAGGAACCGAGAAGTTCTGGATCTGCTAGGCGTGGTTCCACCGGCCAACGTGCTGACACTGGATGACGGTTCACTCAGCGGTCTGGTCAGGGACAGCCTCAATGCGATACGCACATTGCGTTCACTCAGGATCGATGCGGTGATCGACTGCGAACTGTTCGCACGCATCAGCAGCATCTTTTCTTTTCTTTCCGGCGCACCTTTGCGCGTGGGATTTCATCGTTATACCCAGGAAGGCCTGTACCGCGGCTCGTTCATCAATCGGCCGGTGCTGTACAACCCGTACCGGCATTTGTCGCACCAATTCCTGACGATGGTCGCGGCACTCGAGTCCACCACCGTTCCTGTTGCCAAGTTACCGTCTGCGCCCGACCCATGTGCCCCGCCGGTAGTGGATATTGTCCAGCAGGAACTGGAACTGGTCGCTGCGCAGTTGCACAAGGATTTTCCAGCAATCAAGGACAAGCCGCTGGTGCTGGTCTACCCCAGCGGCGGCATCTTGCCGATACGGGCCTGGCCGATAGAAAACTACAACCGGCTATGTAGCAAGCTGCTGGACGAGGGCTATGCGGTCGGGGTCATCGGCCTCAAGAGTGACCAGCCGGTAGCGCAAGTCATCGTGGACCATTGCAAGAGCGATCAGTGCATCAACCTGGCGGGTTACACCAAATCCGTGCGGCAGTTGCTGGCGCTGTTCCATCACGCCTCGTTGCTGGTCACCAACGATGGCGGGCCGGGGCAATTCGCCGCGCTCACGCCGCTGCCCACGATCACCTTCTTCGGCCCGGAGACGCCGCGGCTTTATCAGCCGCTGGGCAGCAACGGTTACAGCTTCTTCCTGTCGCTGCCCTGCTCGCCCTGTCTGACCGCCTACAACCACCGCAATTCGCCCTGCGACGGCGACAACCAGTGTTTGAAACTGATCACACCCGAGCAGGTGCTGGCAAAGGCACGCGAGATGCTGGCCAGTGGCGCTGGCCGGTCTAACAGGCGACTCGCATGAAGCTGATCGATAGACTTGCCGAATTGCCGCTGGTGGCATGGTTCTTCAATAAGCGCTTCATCAAGTTCGGTACCGTCGGGGCTTCCGGAGTGCTGGTCAACCTGGGCGTGTTATATCTTGGACAGGAATTCCTTTTCACGGCGATCCAGTCGCACGACATGCGGCTCAACGTATCGCTGGGGCTGGCGATCTTTTGCGCGACCGCGAACAATTTCTACTGGAACCGCGTTTGGACCTGGAGCGATCGCACCCGTCATCCGGACAAGCACCTGATCCTGCATTTTGGCCAATATGCGCTGGCTGTCTGGGTGGGTATCGTGGTGCAGTTCGTGCTGACCAAGCTGTTCGTGATCTACCTGTATTATCTGATCGCCAATGCGCTGGCCATCTTGCTGGCCAGCGTGTTCAATTTCCTGGTGAACAATTTCTGGACCTTCCGCAGCCACAAGCCGGTGGACGAGATCGCATTGCCGATCATTCCCGAGCCGGAAACTGATGATGAGCCTGGCCATAAATAAGGTTCATCAGTCTGTAAACATTGCTAGAGATTTTACAGGGAACACAATCAAGCAACCGGTCAGGGAGCAGAGCAGCATGAACAAATACATCAATCAAAATGCATGGATTGCAGCGACGCTGCTTGGTTGGGCGATGATGACATCGTCTACGCAGGCGGCGAGCTTTGATTGCGCTAAGGCCGCGACCAAGGTTGAAAAGCTCGTCTGTGCCGATGCCGGGTTGTCAAAACTCGACGAAGAGTTGAACGCAGACTACAAAACCGCGCTGCAAAAGTATGGGCAGGCTAAAACAACCAAGGTTGAGCAAGCGCAATGGATCAAAGATCGCAATTCTTGCGAGAGTAATGATTGTCTGAAGGCGCTTTATCAGGCACGCCTTCAAGAGTTGAACATTGAACCTGCCCAATTTATTGCTATGCCGCCCGCTTTGCTGGTGGATACATCTGACAAGCCGGTTTTCGATAATGAAACAGACAAACTCAAATTCATGCAATACATCGCTAATCAGTATGTGTTTGAACCGACAAAACTTACTGCCAACAAGGAATTCTGTCGGCAATTCTTTGAGGACTTCACTAAGGATGTGCAGCTAGAGGCGGTAGAACCGGATGTCAGGGCATACGACGAGCAAGACCCGCGACTCGATAAATGGCATCGCTGTGAAGATAAGGAGATATTGCCTGACGGGTTTGACTATCTTCTGGGTCTTGGTGGCCCGCCATTTCGCTATTACCAGATCGAGGTTGATGGCAAACCAGATAACGGCAAGGAAGATATTATTTATACCGATTATCGTAAGGCGGACAGTGGAGGGGTCGTGGGGCATAACTCTTATCACTGGGTTGATTTGGAGAAATGTAAGGTTATGGGAGGGGGGATTGTTACTTCGCTCAACCCGCTTTATCCGCATCCGCCCAATATTTATCACTTGAACAGCATCGTGAAATATAAAGATAGCTATTTGACTGTGGATTTGTCTCCATTAGGGCGACCAGCTTATAACCTTCAGGTCAGCCCCATGGATGTCAATCTTGTGGGGCAGCTTTGCTTATGGTTACCCAAAAACGAATAAAAGTGAAAGTAAGTTACAACAATTAACTATGCTTGGTTCCCGAAGGATAGGGGATAGACCACGAATCTTATATCCAGCATCAACAATACAATGAACGGCCGATTCTTTAATCTCGCTAATGAAATTATCTGACCCCAAGCTGCGCCTCGGCTGGTACATGCTGGCCTGCCTGCTGGCGGTGTGCACTTATTTCTATGGTCTGGATAGCCAGAACATTCCGAAGAACGGAGACGAATATCCTTACGAACATATCGTACGCCTGACCGCCGCCAGCGGCGAGTTGCTGCCGCTGCAATCGCAGCTGGAGAACATGCGCAACACCAAGCCGCCGCTGCTGTTCTGGCAAGGCATCGCATCAACCGGCTGGGGATCGGACTGGACGTTGTGGCAATTGCGCTACCCGAGCGTGATCTACACATTGCTGACTACAGCGATGCTGTTCCTGCTTGGCAGGAAACTGACCGGCAAACCTGAAACCGGTTTTATCGCAGCATTGACGTTTCTGGCCTTTTTCACCACCTATCGCTTCGGCCGTCCCTTCCTGACCAATCCGCCCGAGGTGTTCTGGATCTTCCTGCCGTTCTTCGTGCTGCTGTATTGGAGGCAGACATTCGAATCGCGCTTTGTGATTCCGCTGTTGTTAGGCATCAGTATCGGAATAGCATTTCTGTACAAATCGTTTGCGCTGGGTCTCCCCGTAACGCTGGGTCTGACCGGATGGTATTTGCATCAGTGTCGCTACAGTGTGGCTGCATTTCTCAAACATGATTCGCTGAAAGTAGTGATCTCTGTTTCGGTTGCAGTCATGATGTTCGCACTGTGGTTCGTGTTCGACCCCGATCCAAAGGCGGTGTGGAAAGAGTTCGTGGTCGGCGAGAACATTGGCAAATTCGAGCCGCGCGGGCCTGGCTATCTGGAGAAACTGCTCTGGGGTGGCTCGAGTATCTGGGGCTTTACGACTGCCTTCCTTACCAACCCCGGCCTGCTGACATTCCCTGTGGTGGCATTATTCTTTGTTGCCTACAAAAATCGCCACCAACTCAGCCACGAAGAGCAACTGTTATGGATATTGGTAGCGGTGTTCTTTCTCAGCTTCAGCCTGCCCAGCCAACGCTCGGGACGTTATTTGCTGGATATCATGCCGGCGGTGGCTTTGCTGTGCGCGCTGAATTGGCAGCAGATCAGCCGCAAGGCGTTCATCGCCAGTCTGGTGCTGGCGGGCGCCGTTCTTGCCGGATTGGCCTATCTGGGGGTGCGGCTGCAAGCCGAAATGACCGAGGTGCAGATGTTCCCGCTGTTCTTCTGGCTGCTGCTGTCAGTCGCCGGGATATTGACGCTGCTGGCCATCAATGTGCCCAAGTTCACTCGTCCGGCTTTCAACGTCGTAATGCTACTGGTGCTGTTGTGTTTCGCTGCATTCCTGAAACCGCTGGATGGCGAGCTGGGTAATTACAGTTTGGATGCGCAGCGCTACGCGCAAGGCAGGGACGTATGGGTGCCGTGCAACTTCAGGGCCCTGGACGAAGGCCATCGCTTCATGTTGCCGGGCGCGGAGATACACGGTTACAGCGAGGATCAAAACCTGACCGTTAATGAACTGGCTGAACGCTATCCGCTGTTCGCAGCGCGGCTGCCTTTGAATGTCAATGTGCCGGACAGTGGATGCTCAACTTGCAAGGTCATCGGCCAGCGCCTGGATATCCGCGGCCGTCACAGCTCGGCCGAGCTGAAGGAGATGTTCTTCGAAGGGAAGGTTTTCCAGCATCTGTTCATCAGGGAATTTCTGATAGCATCGCCCGAGGGAGGCAAAGTCCCGGTGACGCAATCTCTTGCGCAAACATGCCGCTGAAACTTGTTTCCATCGTCCGCAAATTTGCTACGCGCCGCAGTGCGGTGTTTGTTGCGCTATTGCTCGCGGCTGGCGCGGCAACATATAAAGTTTCCAATCGCCCGGCAGCCGCACATTTTCAGACACCTGTCATTGAGACGAAAACCAGTACTGATTTGCCGGGTATTCAGACCAGCTTCGCATCCAGCACACAGAATATCCATACGCATGCGGCCTCGCTGGTCCAGCTGGGCGACGGGCATATCCGTGCCTTCTGGTTTGCCGGCAGCCGCGAAGGCGCGCCGGATGTCGAGATCCGCAGCGCGGTATTCGATCCCGTGAGTGGTCGCTGGGGCGCAGAGCAGCGTATCGCGAATCGTGAAGATACACAGCGTTCGCTGTTGCGCTATGTAAAGAAACTGGGCAATCCGGTGGCGCATCGCGCGACCGACGGGACACTTTGGCTGTTCTACGTGACAGTGTCGCTGGGCGGTTGGGCGGGCAGTTCGATCACAGCCACTACCTCTGTAGATG
>JBARHM010000601.1:0-6047 GCA_049799235.1 Gallionella sp. | reverse complement strand
GCGTATCCGCCAGATCCATCGTCTGGGCATAGATGTCCGCTCCGCCGGCCACAAAAATCAGCGGATCGCGAGCACATGACGCGATCGCTTCGGGGATAGAATTGACCACGATGCATCCCGGCAACTTCAGTTTACGATCGCGCGACACGACCACGGTGGTGCGTCCAGGCAGAGGTTTTCCTATCGAATAGAAGGTCTTGCGCCCCATGATCAAATGATGACCCATGGTAAGCTTTTTGAAATGCTGCAAATCTTCCGGGCAGCGCCAGGGCAGCGTGTTGTTCACGCCAATGGTGCGGTTCTTCGCCATCGCGACGATGATGGCGAGATTCATACTGCGACAGGCGCCTTGATCGCAGGGTGAGGGTCGTAACCTTCCAGCGTGAAATCCTCGAACTTGAAAGCGAAGATATCCTTCACCGCGGGATTTATGCGCATGGTCGGCAACTGGCGTGGTTCGCGTGAAAGTTGCAGATGTGCCTGCTCCATGTGGTTCGAATAGAGGTGAGCGTCGCCGAACGTGTGCACGAAATCCCCCGGTCGCAGTCCGCACACCTGCGCGACCATCATAGTCAGCAGCGCGTAGCTCGCGATGTTGAACGGCACGCCGAGGAAGATGTCAGCGCTGCGCTGGTAGAGCTGGCAGGACAGTTTGCCAGCCTGTCCTGAGCCTGTCGAAGGAGCCACATAATACTGGAAGAACGCATGACAGGGGGCCAGCGCCATCTTGTCGAGGTCGCCGACATTCCAGGCAGAAACGATCAGGCGGCGAGAATCAGGATAGTTCCTGATCTGCGCGATGACTTCGCTGATCTGGTCGATCACGCGTCCATCGGGCGCAGCCCATGAGCGCCATTGCTTGCCGTATACCGGGCCGAGATTGCCCTGTTCGTCAGCCCATTCGTCCCAGATCTTGACACCGTTGTCCTTGAGATACCTGATGTTGGTATCGCCTTGCAGGAACCACAGCAGCTCGTGCACGATGGATTTCACGTGACACTTCTTGGTCGTCACCAGCGGAAATCCCTCAGCCAGGTTGAAACGCATCTGGTAACCGAACACGCTGAGCGTGCCGGTTCCGGTGCGGTCGGATTTTTTCGTGCCATGATCGAGCACGTGCTGCATCAGGTCGAGGTAGGCGCGCATCGAATCAATCCAGAAGAAACTCTTCGATCAGCTCGAATAATATGATCGCAAGCACCAAAATTCCTGCAAGTTTCAGAATGCGGATTGCACTCGGTGAATACTTTCCAACCCGAATCTGTGCTTGACCGGTGTCGGAGCGCAACAACTGCTCCTGGCAGGCCCGCAAGGCATCTGCAAGTTCATTGGCGCTTTGGTAACGATCTTCCGGATTCTTGGACAGACATTTGGAGACTATGGAGCTGAGCGTGTCCGGAATCGCCGGATTCAAGGAACCGAGTTCTTGCGGTTCCACGTTTACTATTTTGTAAGTGATTGCATGGGTGTTCTCGCCCGTGAAAGGCATCTTTCCGGACAGCATTCGATACATCAGGGTGCCTACCGAGAAAATATCCGAACGGTGATCAATCGAACGGCTCGATATCTGCTCGGGCGACATATACTGCGAAGATCCGAGCAATTTGCCGTGTGTCGTATTCAACCGCCAGGAATCCATGCGGGCGATGCCAAAGTCGGCAATTTTGACAAGGTTGCCTTTCAGCACCATGATGTTTGAAGGTTTGATATCGCGATGAATGATGCCATGCTCATGCGCGTAGTTCAAACCGGTCGCCACCTGGATTATGATGTTCAACGTTTCATTGACCGGCAGGGATTCCCCGTCCTTCAGCATGTTTTGCAGTTCGCGTCCCTCCATCAGTTCCATGGCGATGTAAGTCATAGTGTCGCTTTCACCCAGATCGTAGATGGTAATGATGTTGGGGTGGCTTAATCGGCCGGCAGAACGGGCCTCAAGGTTGAAACGGGCTTCGTATTCTTTTTTTTCTTCAGGAGTCAAGTCATGGAGGTTAATGGTTTTGATCGCGACGATACGATCGATCAATGGATCTCTCGCTTCATAGACGACACCCATGGCGCCATGACCTATCTCTTTGATGATTTTGTAGCGCCCAAGATTTTGAATCATTGCATTCCTCATTCATAAGCGACGGATTGGCCATTATCGCGAAGCGAATAGACGAATCTGTTTATATAATGCGCCACACAAATAGATAATGAGGCCGTAATGCTAGCACAACTGACCAATACATCCGCCCCGCCGGCGAACCTGAAGGCAGCACATCTGCTGGTGCTGTTGCCCAAGGCCAAGACACTGCCGAGCGAAGTACCGCACCGAGAATTGCTGGCTGCCGTGCTCAGGCGGCGCGGAATGAAGATGGAGGAATTCGCCGGCACACCCGTTGCCGCGAATGCGCCAATTTCTGCGAATGACCAGGGCGGCAGCCTGATCGTCTGGGCGATGCTGGATTTCGGCAAGACCAATTTTGCGCTGCAGACGCAGGTGCGCAAGGCCGTGCAATTGCTGCTGGGCGAGCAACCGGCCAGCGTCACCATCGTCGTGCTGGGTGATGATACTCAGCGCCGGCAGTCCGCCGAGGCGGCGGTGTATGCGGCGTGGGTGAATGGCGCGCCGCTGCCGTTGCACAAGAAAAAAGCTGACCAACTCAAGCCGCTGCAAAAGATTGCGCTGTACGGCTACTCCGACAAGCATGCCTTCGATGCACTCAAAGCGCAGGCCGCAGGCAATCTGTTGTGCCGTACGCTGACCGTGCTGCCGCCCAATGAGCTTACCCCCGGCCTGTACCGCAAGCGCGTCAAGGAACTCGCCAAACAGAACGGCTGGCAGCTCAAGGAATTCGATTTGAAAGCATTGCGCAAGATGGGTGCGGGCGCGTTCGTCGCAGTGGCGCAGGGCAGCCATGTCGAGGATGCCGCGATCGTGCATTTGCGTTATCGCCATGCCAAGGCGAAGCAGACCATTGCACTGGTCGGCAAGGGCATCTGCTTCGATACCGGCGGCCACAACCTCAAGCCCGCGCGCCACATGCACGGTATGCACGAGGACATGAACGGCTCAGCGGTCGCTCTCGGCATCCTGCTCGCCGCCACGCAACAAAAGCTGCCGGTCAACATCGATTGCTGGCTGGCCATCGCGCAGAACCACATCAGCCCGAAAGCCTACAAGCAGAACGACATCGTCAAGGCGTTGAACGGCACCACCATCGAAATCATGCATACCGATGCCGAAGGCCGCATGGTGCTGGCCGATACGCTAACGCTGGCTTCACGCGAAAAACCCGATCTGCTGATCGACTTCGCCACACTCACCGGCAGCATGCACGTGGCGCTGGGCGCGCGCTATTCTGGGATTTTAGGCAACCGCGATGCGTTGCTGCAACAGGCCGTGCAGGCCGGACAGCAAAGCGGCGAGCGCTTGTGCGCCTTCCCGATGGACGACGATTACGAACCCGCGCTGGATTCAAAAGTCGCCGACATCAAGCAATGCACGCTGGATGGCGAAGCCGACCACATCCTTGCGGCGCGTTTCCTGAAACGCTTCCTGGAGAACGACGTGCCGTGGCTGCATGTGGATTTGTCCTCCAGCCGTTGCGAGGGCGGGTTGGGCAGCGTAGCCGGCGACGTGACCGGGTTTGGCGTGGGTTGGGGCTTGCGGATGTTACAGACCAAGTAATTCTTGATGCTGTGACAATAATCGGCGGGTTGAACGGTCAACGTTCGAGTATCGTTTCTACGAACAGGTGGTTGTTAAATGAGAGCAATACTTCTGGTTGTTTTTCTGGCAGCAGCGCTATCCGATTCGGCATATGCGGGCACACTGGGTGAAGTCGAAATCGGCAGTTATCTTCGCGAGGCTCAACTGCAGGGCCTGTTCGGCCAGACGAAAAGATTTGCTGATTACAAGGGAAAGCCGCTGATCATCAACGTATGGGCCAGTTGGTGCGGCCCCTGTCGCGCCGAAATGGGTTCCCTGCAACGGCTGGCGCGCCGTTATAACGGAAAACAATTCAATATCATCGGTATTTCGACAGATGATGATCACATGGCGGCTGCGGCGTTCATCAAGGAATCAAAGGTCACTTTTGAGAATTTCATCGACAGCAACGTTTTTCTGGAAAATATGCTGGGCGCCAAAATGATCCCACTGACCATTTTGGTGGACGCTCAGGGAAAGGTGCTCGAAAAAGCCCGCGGGGCATATGAGTGGGATAGCCCGGAAATCGTCGATGCGATTGGGAAGGTGTTTCAAGTCAAGTTGAAGCGTTAGAAAAAATGGAAGAGGAATTCGACCGTGTTATACCGCGGAACGGGACTTCTAGCTCCAAGTACGACGAACGCTTGAGGGTATTCGGAAGAAAGGATGTCCTGCCGTTATGGGTTGCCGACATGGATTTCGCCGTTCCTGCAGCAGTGCGTGATGCGCTGATCGAGCGTGCAGCGCATCCGGTCTACGGCTACACGATCTTTCCGGTATCGCTGTATGAAGCGCTGATCGGCTGGTTGAAAATACGCCATGCATGGTCGGTGGAGCGCGAGTGGGTCGTCTTGTGTCCCGGAGTGGTTACATCCCTCCATGCGGCTATCGCTGCTCTGAGCCAGCCGGACGATGCCGTGATCGTGCAGCCGCCGGTGTATGCGCCATTTCTTGCCGCGCCGAGAAGCGTTGGGCGCAGATTGCTGCTCAATCCGCTCAAGATCGAGGATGGCCGTTACCGTTTTGACCTCGAGGATTTCGAGCGATGTGCGGCTGAAGGTGCGCGGCTATTGTTATTGTGTTCCCCGCACAATCCGGTCGGCAGGGTGTGGCAGGCAGATGAATTGCAGACGCTGCTGGAAATCTGTCAGCGTTACGGAATCATCGTGGTGTCGGACGAAATCCATGCAGACCTGGTTTATCCCGGAATACATCACACACCGCTGGCAAGATTGAGTGATGGCGCAGTGAAGATAATCACTGCCGTTGCGCCCAGCAAGACTTTCAACATCCCGGGGCTCGGTCTCTCTGCCCTGATCGTCCCGGATGAAAAGGACCGCGCCGCGATATCAAAAGCCTTCGGCACATTGCATGTCAGTGCGGCAAACCCGTTCAGTATCGTGGCGTTCGAGGCCGCATATCGCGAGGGCGCCGAGTGGCTGGATGATCTGCTCGAATATCTCGATGCAACCTGCCAATTCGTGCACACATTTTTACAGCAGCACTTGCCGCGGATAAAACTGATCGAGCCGGAAGGAACATTCCTGTTGTGGCTGGACTGCCGGGCGATGGAACTGAATGACAGGCAACTTGAGCGCTTTTTCGTCCAGCAGGCGGGTGTTGGTTTGAGTGCCGGAATTATCTTCGGTGAACAAGGCAGCGGCTTCATGCGCATGAACATCGCGGCGCCGCGAAGCGTGATTGCCGGGGCGCTGGAAAAAATAGCAAGTGCCGAACGGTCGCGAAAGTGAAGCGATGCATCAACTCAAGATCCTTCCGCAGGGACAATTCGTCGACGAGATCTGCAATCTACATTTGCGCGCCGACTATACTCACAACGTATGGCAATCATATCGGGCCAGCCTTCAGGCTCGGCCAAGCTGGCAATATTTGAGGCTGCCATTTGTCAGATTTCAACCGCATCGCATCGATACGCCGCTCGATACTGGCAAAGTGCGCCGGCCATGGGTGACCGCCATCGGCACGGAGATGCAGGCGCATGTATGCATCGCGCGATTGTTGCTATACCAATAACCCTGTAGAGGGAGCGCAGGTGTCGAAATACTTTACAGTTGTTATATCTTTGGTCTAAGGGCATCTGGTAAAGCTATTGATATCAATTACTTTTTCTGCGTAGGAATAGTTATTGCATGCATCCTCACATTAGGTCTGATTTGCCATAGGACCTAACGATCTTCGAAATAACCGGGTCCAAACGCGGCTTTCCCTGAGCCGCCATTGCGAACAATTTCTATTTCGCGGTCGGGGTTCCGGCGTCGTACAGCGAGGAACTCGCGCACGCGTCGATGCAGTAACTGCGACTTAAGGAGTATAAAATGCCAATTGCGAC
>JBARHM010000600.1:0-1571 GCA_049799235.1 Gallionella sp. | reverse complement strand
GTCGCACTCAATTCCCACAAGATCGCATGATCAAAAGAATCCTCAAGCGCGTATTTCGCAAGTCTGCCAAAGTCAAAACGGTAGGAAACTCCCAGGTGATTCCATTCAGATTGCATGGTGTCGCTCGCGAGCAGATCAGTTACGGCGCGCAGAAAGTCACCGATGGCCTGCAAGCGGCGGGATATCAGGCCTTTGTGGTGGGTGGTGCAGTGCGCGATTTGCTGCTGGAATGCGTCCCTAAGGATTTCGATGTGGCGACCGGTGCAACGCCGGAGGAGGTGCGCCGCGTGTTTCGCCGTTCGCGCATCATCGGGCGGCGCTTCCGGCTGGTGCATGTGATGTTCGGCGAGGAGGTAGTCGAAGTTTCCACGTTTCGGAGCCTGATCGAATCTGAGGATGCGCAGACCGACGAGCATGGCCGCCTGTTGCGTGACAACCAGTTCGGCGACCAGGAGCAGGACGCGGCGCGCCGCGATTTCACCGCCAACGCACTGTTCTACGATCCGGCCACGCAAGAGATCTACGACTATCACGGCGGTTATGCGGATACCGGCAAGCATTTGTTGCGCATGATCGGCGATCCGAAGGTGCGCTACCGCGAGGATCCGGTGCGCATGTTGCGGGCGGTGCGATTGTCCGCGAAGCTGGCAATCCGGCTGGATGAAGCGACTGCAGAGCCGATCGCAAGCATGAAAGGCTTGCTCGACAACGTGCCGCAGGCGCGTTTGCTCGATGAAGTGCTGAAGATGCTGTTGTCCGGCCACTCGGTGGAGTGTATCCAGCAGTTGCGCAAGATGAACCTGCATCACGGCCTGCTGCCGCTGCTGGATGTGATCCTGGAACAACCGATGGGCGAGAAATTCGTGATGCTGGCGTTGCGCAGCACCGATGAGCGTCTCAGTCAGGACAAGCCGGTTTCGCCTGCGTTCCTGTTTGCCGCATTGCTGTGGCACGAAGTGCTGGCGGCGTGGAAGCAGCGGATGCAGCAAGGCGAGCGCCCGGTGGGTGCGATGCATGCGGCGATGGATGAGGTGCTGGCCAGGCAAAAAGAGCAACTTGCCATTCCGCATCGCCAGGATGCGGTGATGAAAGAGATATGGCTGATGCAGCAGCGCTTTGAACAGCGCTCAGGCCAGCGTCCGTTCCGTCTGCTGGAACAGCCGCGCTTTCGCGCCGCCTTCGATTTTCTTTTGTTGCGTTGTGCCAGCGGTGAAGTGGATGACGAGCTTGGCTTGTGGTGGGATGAGTTCCAGGACGCCAGCACCGAACGGCAGACGGAAATGTTGCAGCCGGAAGGGGCGGGAGACAAAAAGCGTCGCCGCCGCAAACCTCGCAGAAAACCGGCGGACACAACGGGGAGCGAGACGCCTGCAAACGATTCTGCAGTCCCAACGACTGACGGCCGGGTACTTGAGTGATGCAGCATCTCGCCTTCATCGGGCTGGGCAGCAACCTGGAAGATCCGCGCAGCCAGTTACAACGCGCCTTCGCTGCGCTCGGCGAGTTGCCAGGAACACGGTTGGTGGCGCAGTCTTCGCTGTATCGGAGTGCGCCGCTGGGCTATCCTGATC
>JBARHM010000599.1:0-5658 GCA_049799235.1 Gallionella sp. | reverse complement strand
GTGTCGAGGATGCGCGAGCAGGGCAAGGAGATCGTCATGATCGGCCATGCAGGACATCCGGAAGTCGAGGGCACCATGGGCCAATGTGAAGATGGGGGCAGCGGCGGCATGTATCTGGTGGAATCGCCGGAGGATGTTGCGCTGCTCAAGGTGAGCGACGAGCACAATCTGGCTTACGTGACACAGACTACGCTGTCGGTGGATGATGCCAGCACGATAATTGCCGGGCTCAAGACACGCTTTCCGTTCATCACCGGCCCGAAGAAAGACGATATCTGCTATGCCACGCAAAACCGACAGGATGCGGTGAAGCTGCTTGTCAAGCAGTGTGATGTGGTGGTCGTGGTGGGTTCGCCCAACAGCTCGAATTCCAACCGTTTGCGCGAAGTCGCGGCGAACGTCGGAGTGCCCGCCTATCTGGTGAACGATGCCGGAGAATTGCAGCCGGAATGGTTCTCCGGCAAGAATCGCGTCGGCATCAGCGCGGGAGCGTCTGCGCCGGAAGTCCTGGTGCAGGGTGTTATCGCCCGTTTGCAACAAATGGGCGGGACGAAGGTGATCGAGTTGCAGGGCATCGTGGAGAATGTCGTGTTTCCCCTGCCCAAGACACTCATACCGATTGTGGAGCAGGGCTGAATCATCTACCGATGAGTTCTTGATACGTGAAAGCCGATTTCCTGATCATAGGCGGCGGTGTGATCGGTCTGACCAGCGCGCAATCGCTGCTGTCATCGGGCTATCGCGTGACATTGATCGAGCGTGGCATAGTCGGACAGGAGGCATCCTGGGCGGGCGGCGGCATTCTGTCGCCCTTATGTCCGTGGGATTATCAGGAAGCGGTCACGCGGCTGGCTCTGCACGGCATGGGCATGTTCAGCGAGTCGGCTGCCATGCTGCATGCTGCCACCGGCATCGATCCGGAATATCAGCGCTGCGGCATGTTGCTGCTGCCGCCATTTCAGCAGCAGCATGCCGAACGATGGTCTGCTCAACATCGGCTTGCATTGCGGCAGGTGAACCTGGCCGACCACTTGCCTGATCAACATGGCCGGCAATACCAGGGCGAAGGTTTGTTGCTGCCGGAGATCGCGCAAGTGCGTAATCCGCGCCTGCTGCAGACGCTGAATGAGCATGTGCGTATGCTCGGCGGTGTGATCCTGGAGCATCATGAGATGAATAAGTTCGAACTGGCTGGCGATCGGATCACCGGTCTGCAAACCACGCATGGCAAGTTCTATGCGGGTGCTTATATCGTCGCAGCGGGTGCGTGGAGCAAGACTTTGCTCGGTGAACATGCGCTAGGTATGGACATCCGTCCGATAAGGGGTCAGATCCTCCTGTTCAAGTTCGACTCACCGCCGTTCCAGCAAATTCTGCTAAAGGAAAATCTGTATTTCATTCCGCGCCGCGACGGCCATGTGCTGGTGGGCAGCACATTGGAAGATGTCGGCTTCGACAAGTCTGTAACCGTCGAGGCGCGCGACAGCCTTTTGCAACGTGTTCTGGAGATATTTCCGGATTGGCATGATCGTGTACCGGTGATGCATTGGGCCGGTTTGCGTCCCGGTTCACCGGACAACATCCCCACCATAGGACGACACCCCCACCTGACCAACCTTTACGTCAACAGCGGACACTTCCGCTACGGTGTGACCATGTCTCTGGCCAGTGCGGAATTGCTGCGCCATGAGATTGAAGGTGAACCGCAACCAATTCCGGTGGAGGAATACCGCTGGCATTAACCGCAGCACGTCCTCTATAATCAACAACTTCAGTGCTGGAGTAGCTCAGTTGGTAGAGCAACGCACTCGTAACGCGTAGGTCGGAAGTTCGATTCTTCTCTCCAGCACCATCTATAACCAGGTGGAAGACCTGGCCATTTCGTTTGCAACCCTGATTCAGTGTATTAGGAATTCGCATGACTTTTTCTCAAAATCGTGAAACAAGTCACATCAGGAAATATATCTTATATTTCATCGTGATTTTGCTGCTCGTAACCTTGGCTTGGTACTTCACCCGCCCTGCGCCGTTGGCTGTGCAACTGGCCAAGGTCGAGCGCGGGTTGGTGGAAGCCACAGTCAGCAACACTCGCGCGGGAACGGTCAAGGCGTGCCGTCGCGCCAAGCTGGCCGCGCCTACGGGCGGGCAGATCGAGCGTCTGCTGGTGAAAAAGGGCCAGCGCGTCAGGCACGACCAGGTGTTGCTGGAATTGTGGAATGAAGATCTGCGCGCGCAGGAGCGTCTGGCGCAGGAACAACTCAACACGGCGCAGACCCAGGCGCAGCAGGCATGCATGCAGGCAGACCTGGCTGAAAAGGAAGCCGCACGTGCGCTTCAGTTGAAGGAAAGCGGATTTATCTCCCCCGAAGGGCTGGATCAAAAATTTTCGGCCGCCAAGGTGAGCCGCGCCGGATGTGAAGCTGCGAACAGTCAGATCGACCAAAGCAAATCACGCATCTTAGTGGCTCGGGCCAGCCTGGAACGATTGGTATTGCGTGCTCCGTTCGACGGTATCGTGGCGGATATCAGCGGCGAGCTTGGTGAATACGCCACTCCTTCGCCGCCGGGCATTCCGACACTCCCCGCGATAGATCTGATCGATGACAGCTGCATGTTTGTCAGCGCGCCCATCGACGAAGTGGATGCGGCCAACGTCAAGGTGGGGCAGATAGCACGCATTACGCTGGACGCGATCAAGGGCAAATCCTTCCCGGGCAAGGTCAAGCGCATCGCTCCGTACGTGCTGGAGCTGGAAAAGCAGGCGCGAACCGTGGAAGTCGAAGTGGCTTTCGTAGAGCCGCCCAATGAGGAGAATCTACTGGTCGGATACAGCGCGGATGTCGAGATCGTGCACGCGTCCCGTGCAAATGTGCTGCGCATTCCCACGCAAACCTTGCTGGAAGGCAATCGAGTGCTGCTGTACCAGGATAATGGCGTGCTCGCCGAACGCACCGTGACCACCGGGCTGGCCAACTGGGAACAGACCGAGATCACTTCAGGGTTGAACGAGGGCGACCAGATCGTACTGTCACTGGACCGGGAAGGAGTGAAGGCCGGCGCGCGCGTGCAGCAGGAAGTCAATATTCCCGGAAAATGAACAATTGCCAACCATGATTGAATTGGCCCAGGTCAGCCGCATCTTCGCTGTCGGCGATCAGCAGGTCGCCGCGTTGCGCAACATCGACCTGAGCATCGCTGAGGGTGATTATGTCTCCATCATGGGACCTTCCGGTTCCGGGAAATCCACGTTGCTCAACATGATCGGACTGCTGGATCGTCCGAGTTCCGGCACTTATCTTTTGGATGGCGGCAATGTCACGGACCTGAATGACCAGCAGCAAGCCAAAGTGCGCAGTGAAAAGATCGGTTTCGTGTTCCAGGCGTTCCATCTGGTGCCGCGGCTGACTGCTGCGATGAACATCGAGTTGCCGCTGATACTGGCGGGGATCTCGGTTGAAGAACGCAAGGCGCGTGTTACGGAATTGCTGAAGAACTATGGCCTGACGGATAGAGCCGACCACAGGCCCGACCAGTTGTCCGGCGGTCAGCGCCAGCGCGTGGCGATCGCGCGCGCCACCAGCATGCATCCAGCTGTGCTGCTGGCGGACGAGCCGACCGGCAATCTCGACCAGACCACCGGCAAGGAGGTGATGAATCTGCTCGAGCAATTGGTCGCGCAAAAAGTCGCGTTGATCGTGGTCACCCACGATCCGGCCATCGGCGGGCGCGCGATGCGGCAGGTGCGCATGGTGGACGGACGGATCACCGGCGAGGCCGGACGATCGGCGGGCACATGAGGCTGATCGATGTCGTGCAGTTTGCCTCCGGCAGCCTGCGCGGCAGCCGCGCCCGCACCTTGCTGATGATGCTGGCGATGTCCATCGGCGTGGCGGCGGTGGTGGTGCTGACCGGCCTGGGCGAGGGCGCGCGCCGCTATGTCATTAACCAGTTTTCCTCGCTGGGCACCAACCTGCTGGTCGTGTTCCCCGGCCGCACCGAGACGACGGGATTCGGGCCGGGCATGCTGCTCGGGCAGATTCCGCGCGAGATCACGCTGGACGACGCACAAGCCCTGCTGCGCAGCCGCGCCATCGGGCGCATCGCGCCGCTGACAGTGGGCGCGTCGCAGATTTCCAGGGATGCACTCAACCGCGAAGTGGCCGTGCTGGGCTCGACGGCCGACTTGCTGGAAGTGCGCCACATGAGTTTGGGTCAAGGGCAGTTTCTTCCTGCCGGTGATGTTTATTCCGGCGAGTCGGTGTGCGTGCTGGGGGCCAAACTCAAGCGCGAGCTGTTCGGTCAGCAGAATGCCATCGGCGCCTTGGTGCGGTTGGGGGACCGACGCTTCCGCGTGATCGGCGTGCTGGCGATGCAGGGCGAATCGATGGGCTTCAACACCGACGAGATCGTCATCGTGCCGGTCGCCTCGGCACACATGCTGTTCAACACGTCCGGCCTGTTCCGCATCCTGGTGGAAGCGAAAAGCCGCGACTCCATCGAGCGTGCCAAGCAGGACGCCGAGGATATCCTGGCGCAGCGGCACGGTGAGCGCGACGTGACGGTCATCACGCAGGACGCCGTACTGGCCACCTTCGACCGCATCCTGCGCGCGCTGACGCTGGCGGTGGCCGGAATCGCCGCGATCAGCCTGGCGGTGGCCGGCATCCTGATCATGAACGTGATGCTGATTGCCGTTTCGCAGCGCGTCAAGGAAGTCGGCCTGCTCAAGGCGCTGGGCGCGCCGGCGAGCCAGATCAGGAATCTGTTTTTCGCCGAAGCGATATTGCTGTCCGGCATCGGCAGCGTGGCGGGACTGGTGCTCGGCGAAATCGGCACCAGGGTGATTGCGCAAATTTATCCGGCATTGCCCGTCGCCGCGCCGTGGTGGGCAGTGCTGGCGGCATTCGGCACGGCGCTCGGCACCGGCATCCTGTTCAGCGTGTGGCCGGCGCGCCGCGCGGCACGGCTCGACCCGGTGCTGGCGCTGGCGCGGAGTTGAGATGCTGTTCCCCGACCTGATCCGCCTCACCACCTCCAGCTTCGCCGCCTACCGGCTGCGCAGCTTCCTCACCGGCCTGGGCATCGCCGTCGGCATCGCGGCGGTGATCCTGCTGACCTCCATCGGCGAAGGCCTGCACCAGTTCGTGCTGTCCGAGTTCAGCCAGTTCGGCACCAACCTGATCGGCATCCAGCCGGGCAAGAAGCAGACGCACGGTGCGAGTGTCGGCATCCTCGGCTCGATCAGGCCGCTCACGCTGGATGATGCCGAGGCGTTGCGCCGCCTGCCCTATGTCGAATATATCAGCCCCAGCATGACGGGCAATGCCGAGGTGCGTGCCAACGGCAAGACGCGCCGCACCATAGTGTCCGGCGTCGGCCCCGAGATGCCGCAGGCGTTGCGCATGTACGTGCAGACCGGCAGCTTTCTGCCCGACGACGACCCTGCGCAGGCGCGCGCCTTCGTCGTGCTCGGCGCCAAGATCAGGCAGGAACTGTTCGCCGGGCAGAACCCGCTCGGCAGCTACCTGCGCGTCGGCGGGCAGCGCTACCGCGTGATCGGCGTGATGGAGCCGAAAGGCCAGGTACTCGGCTTCGATCTGGACGATACCGTTTATATTCCCGCCGCGCGCGCGATGGAACTGTTCAACCGTCCCGGGC
>JBARHM010000598.1:0-5747 GCA_049799235.1 Gallionella sp. | reverse complement strand
GGCAACGATTCCCAGCAACGTGCCACGCGCCGCACGCTGGTGCGCGTGCTTGAAGCCATCCTTCGCCTTGCTCACCCGATCATACCGTTCATCACCGAAGAATTGTGGCAATCCGTCGCGCCGCTTGCAGGTAAGGTCCCCTCCCATGACTTTCTCCCCCCTGATAAGGGGGGTATGGGGGGGTTAGGGAGGGCAAAGGGAGGGGATTCCATCATGCTGCAGCCCTACCCGAAATCCGATGCGAGCAAGATCGACAATGAGGCGATTCAACAAGTCGCGCTTCTACAGGAGATCATTACCGCCTGCCGCAGTCTGCGCAGCGAAATGAATCTTTCTCCCGCGCAACGCGTGCCCTTGATCATCGCATCCGGGATCGCATCCGGGGATGCAAAAGCACTCAACGAACTCGCGTCCTACATCAGCAGCCTGGCGAAACTCAGCGAGGTACAGTTCGTGGCCGACCTGCCCGGCGGCGATGCTGCGATCGCGATCGTCGGCGTATTCAAGCTGATGCTCAAAGTCGAGATCGATGTCGCGGCAGAGCGCGAACGGCTTGGCAAGGAGATAGCGCGCCTGCACAACGAAATCGCCAAGGCACAGGTCAAACTGTCCAACGCCAGCTTCGTAGATCGCGCCCCGGCGAAGGTGGTGGAACTAGAGCGCAAACGCATGGAAGAGTTCGGAGCAACGCTGGCACAGATGCAAGCACAGCGCAACAAGCTGGTCTGACACTCAACCCCCTCCCGGCCTCTCCTTATCAGGGGAGGATAGAATGGGTTGAGTCCTTAACGCCGGCGGATCAGGAAAATAAATTCCCCGTCCTGCTCCGTTGAAGACAATAAAGCGTTACCTGTCTGACGGCAAAACTCATCAAAGTCGTTAGGCGCGCCTTTATCGGTTGCAATTATTCTGAGCAACTGGCCGCTATCCATTTGTGACAACGACTTTTTGGCCCGCAGAATGGGCAGCGGGCAGGCAAGTTGTCGCGCGTCCAGTTCCGCATCAAAGTCTTTCATGCGGCAATCGGCAAACCTGCCTGCCCCCAAGCGGAGATACCGCCTTGCAGGTTATAAGCTTCGACAAATCCATTTGCGGCAGCGAATGCGGCAGCTTGCCCGGAACGTCCGCCCGTCTGGCAGTAAAAAACTGTGGTGGCGTTCTTGTCCATCTCGTGCAAGCGCAACGGCAGCAAATGCAATGGCAGTGATACCCCCTGCGGAATTTTACCTCGAGCCACCTCCGCATCCGTGCGAACATCCAGCAAGCGCAGATCGCCCTGCCGCAACATGGTCTGCAGTTCTGCGACGGTGATATTTCTGAATCCGTTGTTAGTCATAATTCCTGGCATTTTTCTATTCCTGTTCTGTCTGGTTTTGATCTGCCAACAGTAGCGATATACGGGTGTTCGCCACCGATAGCCGTTTCACCAGCATGCGCAGAAACGCTTCGCTGAACTGGAAACGGCATCCTGTCGTGGCATGTGCCAGCATATCCGGGTTGATCTCGATCAGCACCACATCGTTCTTGGCGATCACATCCGAACCGCGTTTGAAATCGCGCTCCAAAAGGTGCGCCATTTCACCAAAACAATCTCCGCGATGCAACAGACTCAGCAGCCTGCCCTGTTTGACCACGCGCACCGTGCCTTGCGCAATAATGTAAAAAATTCGCCCGCTTTCTCCGTCGCGAAGTATGTATTCGCCCTCGGGTACTTTGCGCCACTCGTTCGTGCGCAAAACCTCCCAAAGCTCGACGTCGCTGAAATTCTTGAAGAACGCAAGACTGCGCAAGGTATCGAACTTCTCGGTGTCGAATATCTCGGTCTTTGACGGCGCGACATGGCTGAAAAATTTGACCAGGTCGCTCGAGAACTCCTCCCATTCCTGATAACGCTTTGCCGTATCCTTTTCCATTGCACGGCGCACGATCTTGTCCAATTCAGGGGGCATTTCCGGGCGAAACGAGCTGGGAGGCGGGGGCTCGATGTTAATGATGTGGTAAATCATGCTGTAGTTGTTGCTTGCGTCAAAAGGCAATTTTCCGGTGAGCAGTTTGTACATCACCACCCCCAGTGAATATATGTCAGTCTGATGGGTCAGCTTATGCTCCATGACCTGTTCAGGGGACATGTAAGCCGGCGAACCCACACCGGACACCTGCGTGCTTTGATTGGTCTGAAGTGCGGCTGCGCCGAAATCGAAAATCTTGATATCGGTTTCACCCTGCAAAAGAATATTGGCCGGCTTGATGTCCCGATGTATCACGCCCTGATGCTGGGCATACTCAAGGGCTTTGCAGCACTTGTAGGTGATTTCCGCGATGGTGCTGATCGGCAACAGGTGATCCACCTCGGCGTATTTCTCCAGTGTTTCGCCTTCGACGTATTCCATCACCATGTAATTGACATCGCCCTCCATCTCGGCATCAAGGATTTTCACAATGTGCGGATGGGATAACTTTCCGGCCAGCGAAGCTTCCGTCATCAGCAGTTTTCGAAAAACCTTTTCCCGGTCCGGATCGTTCAGTATCTTCAGGTCGAACAATTTGATGGCAACCTGCTCCTTTTTGAATTCGTCGGTGGCCAGATACACGGTGCTGGTCGCACCGCTACCCAGCTCGCGCACGATTTCATATTTCCCGATTTTTTCCATTTTTCTGGTTGCAAAGATGATAAACAACCCAATTCTGCGCACTTTGCACTGCGCTGTCTATATGGAAACACCGCCGGGCGACCATAAATTGCCGTGCAGTGTGAACCAGCAGCAAAAACAACTATCATAGTGACCATGAAAAATATGAGAAGCGCTTATCCCGGCACAGGAATGACCCTGGCTCTGCTGCTGTGCTTTTCACCCTGCGCAGTCAGCGACGGACTGCCTGACCTCGGGGATGCCTCGCAAACCGTGCTTACGCCGCTGCAGGAACGACAAATCGGGCAGCAGAGCATGATGGAGATTCGCGCCAGCAAGCAATTCCTGGACGATGCCGAGATCAACGACTACCTGAATCAACTCGGAGACAAGCTGGTTGAGAACAGCACCGAGCCCGGACTGGGCTTCGAGTTTTTCGCGATAAATGACCTCACAGTCAACGCATTTGCGATGCCGGGCGGTTTCGTCGGCGTGAACAGCGGATTGCTGCTGACCGTACAAAACGAATCGGAATTGGCTGCGGTGTTGAGCCATGAGATCGCCCATGTCACCCAGCACCATCTGGCGCGCATGATAGCGGGGCAACAAGGGGATAGCCTGCTGTCGATGGCCGCCCTCGCTGTCGCGATACTCGCCGCACGCACGACCCCACAGGTGACGGAAGCAGCCATCGCCAGCGTCCAAGCCCGCGCGATACAGAAACAGCTCGATTTCACGCGCGCAAACGAGCAGGAAGCGGATCGCATCGGCCTTGATATCTTGCAGAAGTCGAATCTCAATATTCACGCGATGCCGGAATTCCTGGAACGACTGCAAAAAGCCACCCGGCTGCTGGACAACAACGCGCCGAACTATCTACGTACCCATCCGATCACCACCGATCGTGTCGCGGATATCGAAAACCGTGTGCAGAAACAGCCTTATCGGCTGATTCCTGACAGTCTGGATTTTCAACTGGTCCGCACCAAGCTGATCTCCTCGCAAAAGACCGCAGTCGACGCGATCGCCTATTTCAGCGATGCTCTGGGTTCGCAAAAGCACGGTAATCCGATCGCGCAACGCTACGGACTGGTGGGTGCGCTGTTGCGCAACAACGAGGTCGGGCAAGCTGCACAGGAACTGGCGATTCTGCGCAAAACGGCCAAAATCAATCCTCTGACCAGGAATAATGCGATGATAGAGACCCTCTCAGGCCAGGTGAAACAAGCCGAAAATGACCTTGTGGCGTCCCTGGCGTTCTACCGCACCGCGGTGCAGAACTTCCCTCAGCATCGCGCCTTGATTTATGACTACACAAACCTGCTGATACAAAACGGTCAGGCTGAAGCTGCCGTCAAGCTGCTCTCCGCGCAGATCATCCGCCACCCCAGCGACACCACGCTTTACGATTTGCAAGCCCGGGCCTACGCGATGCAGGGCAATGCGCTGGAACAACACAAGGCGCAAGCCTACAGCTATGCCTGGCAGGGCAAGCTGTACGCCGCGCTCGAACAGCTCGAACTGGCGAAACAGGCGGGCGGCAGCTTTTATCAGCTCTCGTCGGTCGAAAGCGACATACGCGAGTTGCGCGAAATGCTTGACGCCCGCGGCAAGCCGTAGCCGCAGCTTCTTCAAACCCCAATAAAAAGCCCCTCTTCCGAGGGGCTTTGCTGTTGCCGCCCTGGGGCAGCTCAGGCATGACTAACTGCAAGCTTTTGGTATGACGTTGACCGGAATCGTGTTAACCCCAACGAGAGCCGCTTCACCACCACTGACGGCGAGAATGTCAAGCGAAGCATCGCCGTTCGCACAGGTCCAGGAACCGCTGATCGGGTTGTAGTACATATGCACGCTCAGGGGAGTACCGCCTGCTGTGGCGTTTTCCAGCAACCTGCTGCTCACTCCGGAATTTCTAAAGTCAGCCTGAATACTGGTCACGCTACCTGCTGATGCGGGGACGCCATTGGTTTGTCCGACTGCGCCGGCATACAGGTTTGCGACATATTTACCGCTGACGATGGCCGTGATACCGCTGGTAGCGCCGGGATTGTTGTCGATCATGAAGTCACCGGTGGATGTGTAAAGATCGGTCAACGGAGTCTTCACGCCGTCCATCAGCGTGAATGCTTCCGCGGCTTGCGCACGTGCAGTGTAGTCGCCGTAGGCAGGTATCGCCACAGCAGCCAGGATACCGATGATCGCTACCACGATCATCAATTCGATCAGCGTGAAACCTTTTTGGATATTCTTCATGTGATGCTCCTTTTGATGTAAAACACACACGGTGTGTGTCGCTGGTATAGGGAGCAATAGCCATGCCAGCACCGCCAGAAGCCAGCCAAAAGCCAAGATGCGATCCTCACAACAGAAGTAATTTTAATGCAACTTATTGATTATCATCATTTATTGTTGACTCCCCGCGACCAGTCCGAAACGCATGCGATTCCTCGGTGGGGCGACCATAGTGTTGCTAGACAATTTTCTGCCTTACAAACCTGCCAAATCCGTCAGCAGACTGACGATTTTTGTCAATGTGGCATCATTCGAAAATTGACTGATGAACAACTACTGGGATCATGACCCATTGCAAGCCGCCATACGAATGACTGGCCGCTAAATCCTCGGGTTGACGCCGGGGATCTTGCTCAGATCGACATCGTCGATCTGTTCCGGGGCAAGAAATTGCCCGGCATAGTCGAGATAGACTTTTTCGTGGATGAAAATATCGAACAGATCCGGATCGACATGCCCATCCAGTTTGAAATTTCCCAGGATGGTCAACGATTCAGTGAGGGTCTTGCCCTTTTTATAAGGTCTGTCCTTGGCAGTGAGCGCCTCGAAAATATCGGCGATACCCATGATTCTGGCCTGAACCGACATCTGTTCGCGCGTCAGCCCCCGCGGGTAACCTTTGCCGTCGATGCGCTCGTGATGCCCGCCCGCATATTCGGAGACGTTTTTGAGGTGTTTCGGCCACGGCAGGGATTCCAGCATCTTTATCGTGACCTCGATGTGATGATTGATGATCTCACGCTCTGCCGCATTCAGCGTGCCGGAGGCTATGGTCAGATTCTCCGCTTCATCGTCGCTGAGGAAATTGCTTTCCTTCCCGTCGAT
>JBARHM010000597.1:0-4572 GCA_049799235.1 Gallionella sp. | reverse complement strand
GCGGGAATCCCTGCCGGGATAATGGAATGGCACCGGGCCAGCCATTTCACCATGCACGAACTGGAGAACATAATCCTTGTCCGACGCGTGGATCTGAGCGGGTGTTCCCTCGGCAACAACCACGCCTTCAGCCATGAAATATACATAGTCCACGATCTTCAGGGACTCCTGCACGTCATGGGTGACCACTATCGAGGTCGCACCCAGCGAGTCATTCAGGCGCCGAATCAAGTCGCCGACCAATCCCAGCGAGATCGGGTCCAGCCCGGCGAACGGTTCGTCATACATGATCAGCATCGGATCGAGCGCCACCGCGCGCGCCAGGGCCACGCGACGCGACATGCCGCCGGACAACTCGGAAGGCATCAAATTATTGGTACCGCGCAGTCCCACAGCATGCAACTTCATCAACACCAGGTCATGAATGATCTCATCAGGCAGGTCGGTATGCTCGCGCATCTGAAACGCCACATTGTCATAAACGGACATATCGGTGAACAGCGCGCCGAACTGGAACAGCATGCCCATCTTGCGCCGCATCGCGTACAACCCGTCCGGGTCCAGCTCGTGCATCACCTGCCCGCCCACCTTGACGTAGCCCCCGACCGGCTTGAGCGATCCGCCGATAAGGCGCAGCAGCGTGGTTTTGCCGCAACCGCTCAATCCCATGATGGCGATCAAGTTCCCTTTCGGAAAGGTCATGTTGATGCCTTTCAGAACGGGGCGCTTATCGTAAGCAAAATTCAGATCGCGTATTTCGACCAGTGCTGACGCAGACAAGATTGAAACCCTAAATTCAAGAGTGCGCATTCTAAACCACGCGCCGGCAATTCCCAACTCATTCCGGTTTATGCCGAGAAAAGTTATGGTGAGGCGTATTAACGGATAATCGTGTTTCATCTTTCGCTTTTCATGTTTCCCCCACTCCCCTTGAGATTAACCACGCTTGCCGCTATGCTTCTTTATAATATGTCCATCCTCATGAGCAAAAGTTGAATACCATTTCGTCACCCCTCGACCTGCTGATCGTTGACGATGACCCTCTGATACGCGAAGGGTTGGCGATTTCTTTGAGCAACGACTTCAAGGTACATCAGGCCGAGTCGCGCACTGCGGCGATAGCGTTGCTGCGCGATCTGCCCAGTCCGCCCAAACTGGCACTGGTTGATCTGGGGCTGCCTCCCTTTCCGCACCGGCCCGATGAAGGATTCAGGTTGATTGCCGAATTGCTGGCACACGCACCCAAAATCAGGATATTCGTCTTGTCCGGACAAAACGATCTAAGCAACGCCCGTCATGCGCGCGCAATGGGTGCGATCGATTTCATAGCCAAACCCTGCACGCCCGAACAGATCAGAAAGCATTTTGACGATGCGCTGAAGATAGAAAAAACCCAGAAGACTGGCGCATTCCGTCCTTTACCATCGAAGGCTGCTCCGGACGTGCAACAGTTCGGCATCATCGGCGAAAGCACGCGCATCAAGGTACTGCGCGACCAAATAGCATTGTATTCCACCTTACCATTTCCAGTCCTGATCGAAGGGGAGTCTGGCAGCGGCAAGGAGCTGGTAGCCACCGCAATTCAAAAATCCGGCCCAAATCCGGATGCGCCATTCAAGATACTCAATTGCGCCGCGATCGCCCCGACGCTGATCGAACCGACGCTGTTCGGCTACAGCAAGGGCGCCTTCACCGGAGCAACCAGCGCACAATCCGGTTTCTTTGAAGATGCTTCTGAAGGCACGCTGTTCCTTGACGAGATCGGCGAGCTGCCGCTGGAACTGCAAACCAAATTGCTGCGGGTGCTGGAGAACGGCGAATATCAGCGTGTCGGGGAGACCACGGCGCGCATCAGCCACGCGCGTATCATCGCCGCAACCAATCGCAACTTGCGCGATGCGGTCAGGACAGGATTATTTCGCGGTGACCTGTACCACCGTCTGAACGTATTCCCTATTTCCGTTCCTCCGTTACGCGATCTTGGTCGGGACAAATTGCTCCTGCTCGAACATTTCCGCGCTCTTTACGCGGAGCAGATCAAGCAAGCACCCTTTGAACTGAAGCCGGAAACGCTGCAATTGTGGGAACGCTATAGCTTCCCCGGCAACAATCGCGAATTGCGCAACATCGTCATCCGGCTTGCCACGAAATATCCGGGGAAGACCGTTGATGCTGCACAACTACGGGACGAATTCGACCCGTTTGAGACACCACCAACTCCCGACAGAAGAAAGCAGCCTGAAGACAGAAGAAGGTTTCGGCAGGGTTATGATGATCAGACCTCACAATGGGCCATTGCGAGCGGCTATCAGACAGCCAGCGACAGAGCCAGTGTATCGCCTGGACCTGGCGACAAAACGGATCCGGCCAAGCATCGGCTCAGAGCAGGCAACTTCGATCTTGACAAGCATCTGCGCGAGCAGGAGGCATGCTATATAGGCGCCGCTCTGGAACTGGCCTCCGGCAACATCAGCGAAGCTGCCAAGCTGCTCGGCCTTAACCGCACCACGCTGCACAGCCGAATGGGGGTGCATGATAAACTTAAACAATAGGATTCGGGGGATGGTAACCTTTGCCGTTCGTCATTCTGCAATCCTCTCCATCCAGGAAAAGTTCGGGATGAAAGATTGCCGGAACGAAGTTGCAGAATCCATAAAGGTACGCACATGTATTTAGAACACTTCGGGATCACCGAGCACCCGTTCAGGATCACTCCCGTCACAGAATTCTTTTTTTCCGGCGCCAATCGCGGTGAAATTCTTGATGCACTGGTCTATTCCATCTGCGAGGTCGAGGGCATCATCAAGGTAAGCGGCGAGGTCGGCAGCGGCAAAACCATGCTGTGCCGCATGCTGCTTGAAAAACTTCCCGGTCATATCGAAACGATCTATCTCGCCAACCCCAGCCTGTCGCGCGAGGAGATGCTGTATGCGATTGCGGACGGCCTCGGACTGAATACTACCGGCGAGCGCGTCGGGGTCATCATGAGCATGATCCAGAACAAGCTCGAGGAGAAGGCACGCGAAGGCAAGCGCATCGTCGTGCTGGTGGATGAGGCACATGCGATGCCGCTGGACACGCTGGAGGAACTACGCCTGTTGTACAACTTGCAAGTCGGTAATTCCAAACTGCTGCAGATCGTCCTGTTCGGACAACCGGAACTGAACACCAAGCTGGACCAGCCGAACATGCGCCAGCTCAAGGATCGCATCGTGCATCACTTCAACATGCAACCCCTGTCGCGCAACATCCTTGAAAGTTACCTGATGTTCCGGATGCGCGCCGCCGGGTACCATGGCCCGAACATTTTTTCGCCAGGCGCCGTCAAGCTTATCGCCGATGCTTCCAGCGGCCTGATGCGCCGTGTCAATATCCTCGCTGACAAATCGCTGTTGTCCGCATTCGTCGAGGATACCTATTACGTCAAAACCAATCACGTGCAGGCTGCGCTTCGCGACAGCGATCTTGAGCCGGCACCTTCACGGACGCGCAAAGGACTTTTGCTGGCGGGCGCTGCAATAGCGATGCTCATGGCCGGCTTGGCTGCCTGGTGGATGATGGAACAGAAGACAGAGGCAACTTCACGACCTGCAGCACCAGACGCTCGGCCTGCGGGCGTCACGGGATCCGTTGAAAGCGCTGCGCAAGAGGCCGTTGCATCTGCCGTTGTTTCTGCACCACCCATCACGCCGAAACCGGACAATATGCCTGTCCCGGAGACTGCCGTGGCAGAAAACCAGGCAACCACCCCCGTCGCAGCATCGGCACAACCTGCTCCGACCCCGGCACATGACAAAACGGCACCCGCCGTCGAGAAGCAAATCCCGCCGGCGCCGCAAACCAACAGCAGTCCTGCGGCCAACAACACCGTCTTGTTTGAACAACGCATGGCGGCGGGCAAACAATTGCTCGAACAGAAAACGGCCGTAGCCAGCATCCAATTGTTCTATAATGAAAATATTAATCCGGAACGGATCGAGGGCTTCCTGGAGCGCGCAGACAAACTTGGAATACTTAATGAGATCTATCTGCTACCCACCAAGTTCGGCAGGAATGAAGGTTTGCGCGTGCTATATGGCGCATACCCGTCGATCGATGCGGCTCGCAAAGCAACCAGGGAATTGCCGAAACGTTACCGTGAAGCATTTGCCACATCCATCCACATCTTCTGAATTACATTAAAAATGTTGCTTAAGGTTAAATTTAATAAGGTATATTGAGCTTAAAGTGCAAAGCTGTTAGTCTGTGTTCCATTCAGGGAGATAATGAACAATGCGCTCATGCGACATAATATGCATTTTCGCCATCAGCATTATTTTGGCGGGATGTGGCACCACTCCGATCCAACCATCGAACAAACACATCCAGCAACCAGACGGCCAGTCTGGCGCGACCACCAGTATCCCGGATACAGTCAAGCGCAGCATCATTCTCCCTCCACCCAAGCCGGCAGCAAAAGTCGAGACATACAGTGTGGTGGTCACCAATGTTCCGGCGCAGGAGATATTGTTCGCTCTGGCACGAGATGCCAAAATCAATCTGGACATCCACCCGGGCATTCAGGGTACGGTC
>JBARHM010000596.1:0-3077 GCA_049799235.1 Gallionella sp. | reverse complement strand
CATCTAGCTTGTTCTCAGTGGCAACCATCATCGGAGCGGCATCATTAGTTTTTTCGGCCTTTGCCACTGGTTTGGTGTCCAGTATTTTTTCGATCTCGTCCAAGACTTGCCGAGCTTCCTTGAATATTCGGATACCTTGAGTTTGCATTGCATTCGATAACGCCCCATCACCACAAAGAGCAGATAAGTCTGGATGCATACGCTGCACATCAATTGCTGCCTCGAATATCCACGCGTCAGGAATATCTTTTCGACGTTTCTCGCGCTCTACTACTGCTGGGTTAAACGGCGGATCTACGTTGAAGTATCTCTGCCACGACCGTTCCGCGTGATCATTGGCGAGGGGGATAATTTCTATGCCATTTTCAGCCGCGAAATTCGCCATCCACTCCTTGGACTTCGCATCAATTTCAGTTTTGCTCCAAATGCTTAGAGTTGGAGGACTAAGACCCTGGACGAAATTGCTCCCGCCAAATTCCGCCGTTATTCCCTTAAATGATTCGCTCAGATGCCGCACCTTGCCGTACAGATTCTCTATCAACTGGGTTCGTCGTTCCTCCCAAACAATGTGTGGGATGAATATCCTAAGCAGGCCATCTTTCCTGGGCAAGCCATCTTTCGAGAACTGAAGCAACTTCCTGAAGTCGGGGTTGCTAAATTCAGGACCAGCCTTCCAGAGGCACGAAGTATCGATCAGCAGATGGATAGTTTTCTTATTCGACATGGTTTGTCTTGGCGATTCAAAGACAACTGATCAGGGTCAGGGTTATCAAAATGATTAAACTCCCATTGTTACTTATTGTTTTATCAGTTCACAATCGCCGCTAGATAATTATTTGAAGTTAACCCATTTAGTTAGGGTTTCTTCACCGGTTGCGGTGGTTGTGGAACTTGTGCAGCTGGCGGTTTTCTGTCAAAGGTTCCCTTGACCAAACGAGCTGGAGGCGGCGGTGGAGGTGGTGGAGGTGGATCTTTATCATTTGCCATTCTTTTTCTCCGGTTGTGGTTTGACGATTTCGACCCCCTCTTTGATCAATCGTGGTGGTGGCGGCGGAGGCGGTGGCGGGAGAGCTACTTCCTTTTGTTCTTCAGGCTTCTTGTCAGTCATGAAAACTCCTTTTACATCTACTGGTTTAACTATAACAACCTCGCTTGGCTTAATAAAATGAGACTTATCAAGATCACCAAAGAAGAAGGTTAAGAACGAAACGGCAACGAACAACGTGGTAATTATTAATGTGCCATTAGTTTTGTGAAGATATAGCGAGCGTAAGTCATTATAACGAGTATGTTGCGTAGAACACTTAATGTAGTAAGAGCAGAGATAGTCGT
Source organism: Gallionella sp. (assembly GCA_049799235.1). Taxonomy (GTDB): domain Bacteria; phylum Pseudomonadota; class Gammaproteobacteria; order Burkholderiales; family Gallionellaceae; genus Gallionella. Next base: position 1,745 of record JBARHM010000596.1, on the reverse strand, counting down.
TGAGGTAGTTTTCAGCCAAGATATTTCCATCTTTGAACTGCTTATAAGTACTTTCGAGAACACGCCTATATTTCTCTGTATCATCTGCAGTCGGCAAGAATTCGTAAGTGTAACCGTACCAAGAGCGAATAAAAAAGTAGATATTGGAAGAAAGAGAAATTGCGCTTGCTACTAAGAGGATGGAAAACAGACTTGCTGCACTCGTCGCTTGCTGTTTATCAAAGTTCTGCATAAGAAAACCAAGTACGCCAATCAACGATACGATGATCGCTAATGGCGCTTGAAGCCTACTGCTCAGCTTTTCTCGAACTTCGATTTCGTAAAAGTAGAGCTTCTCGTATAAGTCGAATAGCGGATTTTTTCCCATTAATCAAGTATCACCCGCACGCCCCGATCGCGCCGCAACTGGTGCAGAACTCGCAGCCGTCCTTCTTGATCAGCGTCGCGTTGCCGCATTCCTTGCAATGTTTGCCGGCCAGCGCCTTGATGCCCGCCGTCTTGCTGCGCTTCTTGGGGATCTCCAGCACGCCCATCTGTTGTTTCGGGTAGCCGTGCTCGTCGAGGATGCCGAGCATCGCGTAACGGTGCATGATCAGCTTGGCGACGTAGGAAACCGTCGAGGGGTAGCTTTCCATCTTGACGCTGCCCGGCACGCGCGCCATGAAGTCGCCGAGCGGCTCGCCGAAGTTGAGCAGCTTGCGCAGTTTCATGCCGATCCAGGCCGGATCGATGACGCGCATGTCCAGGCTCAGTACCTTGCACAGTCCGTCGAGCGCGCGCGGATAGACGCCGGCCAGCCACATCGAATAGGGGCGGCGCTGCCCGTCCGGCAGCACCAGTTCCTTCAGGCCCAGCACGAAGTCGTCGCCGCTGCCGGCGTTGGAGATGTCCACCGTCCAGCTCATCGTGCCGTCGGTGCCGGTCTTGGGTTCCTTCTTCGCGAACAGCGCGTCCATCATCGGCGTGCTCGCGTCCGCGCTTACTTCCAGCGCGCCCAGTTGTTCGATCCGGTATTTCAGCAGGTGCGCGAACGCGGAAACCAGGCTGGGCATGCGCTTCACTTCGCCGTTCGGCGGCATCGGCATGTCGAATGCGTCGTCGCCGGCGGTTTTCATCAGCATCTCCAGCTTCATGCGCACCCACACCTGATCCTGCGTGCGCATGTCCATCGACAGCGATTTGGCCAGCGCGCCGAGTCCGCGCGGCTGCTCCGAGCCGTTCACCCAGACTTCGAACGGATGATTGCGGCCGTTGGTGGTGTGCGACACGAACACCACGAAACTGCCGAGAGGATGCTTGACCACCTGCGAGACCCAGCCTTCGCTGCCGTTCGGCAATTCCGGGCGGCCCGGCCAGCGCAATGACGCGAGCGCGGGTTTCGGCGTCGCTTCCAGCACGATGCGCCGGTCCTGTTCGAAGATGAAGTCCTGCGGTTGTTCTGTTTCTGCTGTTTCTGTCTTTGCCTGCTTGATCTCCGGCGTGACCGACAGCACCGCGCCCAGCACATTGTTCGGGCGATAGGTCGCCAGGCCCTTCAGTCCGGCTTTCCACGCTTCGGTGTAGAGGTGCTTGAAATCCTCGTAGGGATAGTCGGCCGGCACGTTGACGGTCTTGCTGATCGAGGTGTCGATGTATGGGGCGACGGCTGCCACCATCTTCATGTGATCGATCGCGGAGATCTCCAGCGCGGTGACGAACGCGGGCGGCAGCTTGTTCGTATCGCCGCCCATGTGCTTGTACAAACG
>JBARHM010000595.1:0-1996 GCA_049799235.1 Gallionella sp. | reverse complement strand
CCCTCACCCTCCCCCTGCAAGGGGGAGGGAGTAGAAAGCTCGCGCAGCCCCCGCAAGGGGGACGCCGCGTGGTACCCAACGGCCTCTCCGTTGATCTCGCGCAGCCAACTCCTGAACTCGAAGCGCTCGAACAGCATGCGCAGTTTTTCCATGTCTGGCGATGGCGCAACCAGTTCGCTGTAAGCAACCGGCAGTTGCACATCGTATTTTACTGTAAGCAAACGACGGGCTTGCGGCAGCCAATCGATCGCCTTGCGCAGATTCTCGCCGACCACGCCGCCAATCTCGCTAGCGTGCTGCAGCAAGTTATCCAGTGTGCCGTACTGGGCCAGCCACTTCACCGCTGTCTTCGGGCCGACCTTCTCAACGCCGGGCACGTTATCCACCACATCACCGGTCAGCGTCAAATAATCCACGATGCGCTCCGGCGGCACACCGAACTTCGCGTTCACGCCCGGCACATCCAGCGTCTCGTTGCTCATGGTGTTGACCAGCGTGACATGCGCGTTGACCAGTTGCGCCAGGTCCTTGTCGCCGGTCGCGACGATGCTGTGAGTCCCGTCCTGCGCAGCTTGTTGCACCAATGTGCCGATCACGTCGTCCGCCTCCACGCCTTCCTGCGCAAGGATGTTCCAGCCTGACGCTGCGATGGCCTGATGCAGCGGTTCTATTTGCTGCACGAGGTCAGCCGGCATCGCGGGTCTATGTGCCTTGTATTCGGGATACCAGTCTTCACGAAATGTTTTGCCTTTTGCGTCGAATACGCACAGGCTATAATCTGCCGGGTAATCTTGGCGCAGCTTGCGCAGCATGTTGAGAACGCCGTAGATCGCACCGGTAGGCTCACCCTGCCTGTTGCGCAGATCGGGCATTGCATGAAATGCCCGATACAGGAACGACGAGCCGTCAACCAGCAGCAGTGTTTTAGCGGAATTCACTTTGTTCGTTTGTACTTTAATTAATTAAGGAAATTGCATGAACACCCAGTCCAAACTGCCTATACCTGTCATAACCGAATCCTGGAATTCCAAGGAAGCCTGGCGCGTGTTCGGCATTATGTCAGAGTTCGTCTCTGCCACCGAACGGCTTAACCAGATACATCCCGCAGTGAGCATCTTCGGCAGCGCGCGCACCAAGCCGGGTCAGCCTTACTTCAAGCTCACCGAGGAAATCGCGCGCCTGCTTTCAGACGCCGGGTTTTCGGTCATATCCGGCGGTGGCCCCGGCATCATGGAAGCGGCCAACAAGGGTGCGTTCTATGGCAAGTCCGCCAGTGTAGGGTTGAACATCCAGTTGCCGCACGAACAAACCAGCAACCATTACCAGAACATCAGCCAGACCTTCCAGCATTTCTTCGCCCGCAAGGTGATGTTCGTGAAGTTCGCCAGCGCCTATGTGGTGATGCCCGGCGGCTTCGGCACGCTGGACGAATTGATGGAAGCGCTGACGCTGGTGCAGACCGGCAAGACCCGCCGCATGCCGATCATTCTGGTGGGAAGCAATTTCTGGAGCGGCATGCTCGACTGGTTTCGTACCGCATTGCTGGATGAACAAGTCATAAGCCCGGAAGACATGGATCTGATCCAGGTTATCGATGATCCCAAGGAAGTGGTCAATGCAATCTTCAAATATTATGAAACGCGCGGCTTCGAGCCTTCCGCAGCAGAACGCGAGAAGCAGCTCTATTTGTAATAGCGCACGTGTAAGATGTTCATTTTAGCGAGGTGAATAATGGGAGAGATTCCCAAAATGCCAAACACAGACGAAGAGGGCTACTTGGTCGAACCTCAGGACTGGAACGAGGAGGTGGCCAAGCAACTCGCTCTTCAGGAAAATATTCAGTTAACCGAAGACCACTGGGATGCGATTTGTTTCATGCGCGAGTACTATGCGGATCATCAAATCGCGCCTGATGTCCGCCATGTGACGAAGCATCTCGCGAAACGCCTGGGACCAGATTCGCGCAACGCCGTGTTCGAGCTGTTTCCCTACGGTT
>JBARHM010000594.1:0-3034 GCA_049799235.1 Gallionella sp. | reverse complement strand
AACCGTATTCTGGTTGATTATATCCAGCCACTTGGCTAATGTCTTTCGGTAGCTTAGTGGAGTGGCTAGTAGTTCCATCAGTGAGATGGCCAGTAGCCCTATCAGCCGGTTCACCAGTGGTTTCATCAAAATTCACGGATGATTCCGAAATAGTAGGCAGTGGAATCCCAGTTAACTGCATTGAGGCGTGTATTACCAACCGTGCCATCTGCCATAATAACCTGGTCATTACCAGCCTGTGTACTCCAGTTTTGGCGTTCCAGAATTAAATCCATTTTCCAGCTTTTATTAACCGGATATGACACTCCCAGTGACATTACGATACCGTCTCCCGTGGCGACATGTTTGAAGCTGACGGGATGCGCCAAATCGGCACGCAAATTCCAGTTCGCGCTGGCCGAGTAGTCTACCAAATGGTATTCCACGTTCGCCATCATGGACCAGCCACGCTCAGTTTCGATCAGAGCCTCCGCGCCCAGCCATGGACCTATCCATCGCGCATCATAGCTGCTGTCCAGGCCTGGAAAGGGGCCCAACGGTGTTGTGGAGGGTGCGGCAGATATGATTTGAACTCCATCAGTCATCGTCAGGTTTTGCTGATGTATCGAAAGACCGACTAAAGGGGTTACATGAATTGAATTCCCCTTGCTCAACTCGCGCAGATTCAGCTTTTTCCCCAAGCCTATGCTCGCATCAAGAACATCCCCACCGGCTGTGCTGATCGAACGCGAAAATTCCATGGTACGATTGTTGCCGTTATAGTCCGAATCCTGATTGGTGCCGGAATTGACCATGCCATAACCCAGCTTTGCGCGCACTCTACTTTCATTACCGAGACGAATTTCTCCACTAACCTGAAACTGGGCAATCGACATATTTTCCCATTTTAGCTCGGACAATATGTTAACCGCGCTGCCCGCGATGTTCCAGCTCAGATTATCATCCCGCTGACTTACACTGACTGACAGTTCCCCGGACACGTCAGTGGCTGAGTACACGAGTGGAGAAACAAGCAGTAGTGATATCAATACGACAAGGCCCGACATACAGGGTGTGGTACTGGATCGATTCTTCATTTCATGCAGCAAGGCGTAATTTATACTCAACTGTCTGCCATCTATGCAGGAGAGCGTCAATGTCTAGGTCCATGATGTTGATTTTCACATCGATAATCGGTTTTCTATAGGGCTGTTCCTTTAATAGTTACCATTCGTATCGAAAATCCAGGGGTGAGTCAGTTTATCCGCCTCGATACAAACCCGGTACCGAATCGTACTTGATTTGCGTGCACTTGTTTGTGATATAAACGCACTCTGGTGGAGCCGAATTCCACTTGTTCGTTTGTTTGACTATAAATTTAATCAGGAGAAATAAATGAATCTTCGTCTTATGCGCATTACCAGCCGCCTGTTGATCGCCAGTGTATTGAGCCTTTCCCTGCCGCTCCAGTCGACTCATGCCGGGATGGTGGAAACCGAAAAGGTGGCCTCATCTGCTCAGTCACAATCAGAGCGCGAGCGTATCAACACATTTCTTGACCGTGCAGATGTGCGCAAGGAATTGCAAACCCAAGGGATAGACGCCAACACTGCCAAAGTGCGCGTCGCGGCCCTGACCGACGAAGAGGTGCACAAGGTTGCGGGCAAACTGGACAAGATGCCCGCCGGTGGCAGCGACATTCTGGGGATATTGTTAACAGTTTTCATCATCCTTCTGATAACTGACATTCTGGGCTTCACCAAAGTGTTTCCGTTTACGCGCTCGGTTAAATAACTCGGGATAATATGCTTCCAATCTGCGCCCGCCCAATAGCGGGCGCAAATATTATCTGGCTGGGCCGAGTGTCGATATCTTTGACGCAGCCTTGTATCTGCACCAGATAACCCTCGATGAGATAGCTCTTCTCGCTGGCTCGCTTGAACCATGTCTGACGGCATCTGAAACTTCGGTTCAGATTCATGGTGGAACAGCATCGTATCGGTCACATTCTTGCCGATTCAGCGTTAGCCGGTAAAGCAGCCTGAAGGGGGCCGAACATCTCCTCCCTGTTCACCATCAGATATGGCATCGAAACGTCAGGACCAGTCCGGCTGAGACGAAATACAGTTACAGTTCTCTGGCGGACAAGTTCGCCAGGGCCACCGTCGAGACAACTTACCCACTCCCAGCTTGGAGATGCTAAAAGTTGGCTGGCACACTCCTTATACTTCCCATATGGCATGTTAAGATGTCAAGACAGGTATGGTAAACATAAATCAATTCATGCTACATATCAGTGAAGCCGGCGAGAAACCTTGAGCACACTCTATATCCGCTTGCCTTCCAAAGCTGTAGCCGACAATGCACACCTCTGGTCTGCCTTGCCATGTCCCTTCGCACTTGTGTCGCATGGTGGAGCGATAGAGCGTGAAGGCGTAGCGCCATTGTCGGATCTGTCCGATACGATAGCCAAGATTCAACGTGTGGCTCTATTGCTGGCTGGCAGCGACGTCAGCGTGCTGCGTGTGAAAGCACCGCCGCTTTCGGCCGCCAGGTTAAAGGCCGCTTTACCCAACCTGGTGGAAGAGCAGTTGCTGTGCGACCCGACCGAATGTGTCTTCGTCGCTGGAGGCTTGGCCGATGGATTACGCACCATCGCTGTGGTACAGCGCGCCTGGCTCGACCAATTGGCCGAGGCATTCATCTCATTCGGGGCGCGTCATATCGCGGCACTGCCCGCTCAATTGTGCTTGTCCAGTCAACCGGGCATGGTGACTGCAGCCATCTATCAACGGGACTCCAACCTGGATTTGACGCTGCGATTATCGGAACAGGAAGGCATCGGTTTGGCGATCAACATCGAACCGGGAGTATCGGCAGCACACGAAGTTATCCAGACACTAAGCGCAGTGGTACCCGTCGCACCAATCACGGTTTTCGTCCCACAGGAAAACTTGCATGCATATCAACAGCCAATAACCGATACTCCCGCACTCAATGAACGCTTCAGCATCTCTGCCGACAACTGGACACGCTGGGTAGCCGGTGCTCACAG
>JBARHM010000593.1:0-11252 GCA_049799235.1 Gallionella sp. | reverse complement strand
GAGCTAGAATAAATGGCAATGTTTCCAGCAATCACTGAAGAAACTGCAGATACGCAAGAAGACAAATTGCACAGGAATCTGCTGGTTTTTGCCGCCGCCTTCATGAATTTTGCCGTGGTGCTGTGGCTGGCCATTTACTGGGCGATGGGGCTGCACTTTTCGGCCAACGTGCCATTGTTGTATCAGCTGGTTTCGGTGGCCTCGCTGATCTATTATTTCAAGACCAAACGGTTTGCTCCGTTCCGCTTCGTGCAGTTGAGCCTGTTTCTGTTCTCGCCGTTCATCATGCAATGGAGTATCGGTAGCTCGATCACATCCAGCGGGGTGACGCTATGGGCCCTGCTGGCCCCGATTGGCGCACTGATCGTATCCAGCTGGCGTGAATCCATACCGTGGTTTTTTGCTTATATCGTGCTGACAATCCTGTCCGGGGTTTTCGATTATTTTCTCAGCGCGGGTGGCCAGACAGGAGTGCCGATGAAGACCATCGGTGTGTTCTTTGCCATCAATTTTGCCGCGATGTCTTCGATCATCTATTTCCTGGTGCGGCATTTTGTCGTGGAGATGGACAAGATCAAAAGCCAGTTGGATCAGCAGCACCAGTTGCTCGCCGAGGAACAGAAGAAATCAGAACGCGTATTGCTCAATGTGCTTCCCAGCAATATTGCGGATCGCCTGAAAAACCACCAGGGCCTGATCGCGGACGGACATGCCGACGTGACTGTGATGTTCGCCGATCTGGTGAATTTTACCCAGCTTACCGAGGCTCTCTCTCCGGACCAGATGGTTACAATGTTGAATCAGATTTTCACTGCTTTCGATGAGCTCAGTGAAAAATACGATGTAGAGAAGATCAAGACGATTGGTGATGCTTATATGGTGGTGGGCGGGCTAAGCGTGAGCAAATCTGATTACACCAGCAGCATAGCGGAATTGGCGCTGGAGATGCGCGATTACGTGAAGAATCATCCCGAGCTGTCCAAATTCAAGCTGGGCATACACACCGGCATTGCTACCGGGCCCGCTGTCGCGGGGGTGATAGGCACCAAACGCTTTATCTACGATCTATGGGGAGATACGGTGAACGTAGCCAGCCGACTGACCGATGAGGCTGCCGAAGGGGCGATCCAGGTGGATAAGACTACTTACAATCGGATCAAGGGCAACTTTGCGTTCGAGCCTCCCTCCTCGGTCCCGATGAAAGGCAAGGGCGATGTGCTGATGTATCGTCTGACAGCGCGGCTGGGTAATGTCTCGCTAGCCGGTGCAGGGAAATAATCGGCTGGTTCAGTCACCATCCTTTAACGCACTTCTCCAAACAGTAATTCCCACAATTCCTTGCAAGCGCCGGTTTCTATCTCGCCGTGTTCGATCCGGCATGGCGACTGGTTATTGAGCCGCATGCGGTGTTGGATCTGGCGCAAAGTGCGATAGATCATGCCGGTCTGATCGGCAATATCAACTGGAACAAGCTTAAGCTCTCCTGCAAGCTTCAGCAATGCCAGATTACCGATGTTGGCGGTCAATTCCGGGTATTGATGGGCGTAGGCCAGCACGATGTATTGCACCATGAATTCGATATCCACCATGCCGTCGCTGTCATGTTTGATGTCGAACAAACCGCTGTCGTTGGGGTGGCCATCGTGCATTTTCCGGCGCATCGCCAGTATCTCTGTGCGCAGCGTCGTCAGTTCGCGGGGCTGGCAAAGCACCTCCTTGCGGATCAGTTCGAAGGCATCTCCGACCCGGCTGTCCCCGGCACTGAATCGGGCGCGCGTCAAAGCCTGATGCTCCCATACCCAGGCGTGTTGGTGCTGGTATTCGGCAAACGCCGAGATCGAGCTTACCAGCAAGCCGCTTTCGCCATTCGGGCGCAGTCGCAAGTCGATTTCATACAAGCGGCCTGTTGAAGTATAGCTGCTGAGCATGGTGTTGATTCGCTGCCCCAGTCGCGCATAGTTTTCCTGCGCATCGGGATGGTCGTCATCATAGAGGAAGATCAGGTCCAGATCGGATGCGTAACCAAGTTCCTTGCCGCCGAGTTTGCCATACGAGATGATGGCAAATCTGGCTTCATCGCGATGCCGCTTCCGCGCAGTCGCCCAGCTTAATCTCAATACGTGGTGCAGTATCAGATCGGCCAGGTCGCTGAGATGGTCGCTGAGTGTTTCCAGCGGCAACAAGCCCTGCAGGTCCATCGCCAGAAGGCGAAAGGTCTGCTCCTGCTGTACCTGGCGCAGCACGTCAAGAAGTCGCTCGACGTCCCCTGCGCAGTCATCCAGACGGTTATGCAAATCATCGCCTATCTGCTGCCAATCTGGTTCATGATATATCTCGCGCGCATCCAGCAATTCGTCGAGCTGTGCAGGATGCAGCGTCAGATATTCGCTCGCCCAAGTGCTGGCTGCGACCAGCGTGGTAAGACGTTCCAGTGCAGCCGGATATTCGGCGAGGAAGGCGAGGTAGGCGGCACGGCGGCTGATCCCATCCAGCATGACCAGCAGTCTGGACAGCGTTCCGTCCGGATCGGTGTGCCGTGCGCTCAAGGTTATGAATTGCGGGATCAGCTTGTCCAGCCGTTGCCTGCTCAGCTCCGGCAATTGCCGGTAACGGTTGCCGGAGCGTAACTGGTGCAGGCGAAGTGCACTGTCGTTCGCGGCGCGGTAGCCCAACTCTTCAAGGTGTTGGCTCAATTCTTCGGTGGTAATGTTTTCGCGCCACAGTTGTGCACCTCCTGGTTCATCCTGCTGCGCGCCGAAAATCTGTTCGAACTGCAGACTGACCAATGCACGATGGCGATCGAGCACTTCCAGCAGAGCGGAATAATCCGGGTACCCCATTGCATCGGCGATGACTGTTTGATCTTCGATTTTTTCCGGCAGTTCCTGGGTTTGCTGATCATCCAGATATTGCAGCCGGTGCTCAAGATTGCGCAGGAAAACGTAAGCTGCGTCGAGATCTGCAGCAACCTGGGCAGAAAGGTGGCCACTTTCCATCAGCTGTTTCAACACGCGCCGGGTCGGGCGGATACGCAATCTGGATTCGCGCCCGGCGCGTATCAACTGGAATACCTGTGCGGTGAATTCGATCTCCCGTATTCCTCCGGGGCCGAGTTTGATATTGTTGAGCCGATCGCTGCGGTGAACTTCCTGGCGGATTTGAGCGTGCAGACTACGCATCGAATCAATTGCGCCAAAATCCAGATATTTTCTGAACACGAACGGTTGTACCAGATTCGCCAGGTCGGCAATCTGCGGACAGTCAGCCGGGGCGACAACACGAGCCTTGATCCAAGCGTAGCGCTCCCATTCGCGCCCCTGACTGAGCAGGTACTCCTCCAGCGCGGCAAAGCTCATCACCAGCGGGCCGCTTTCGCCGTAGGGTCGCAACCTCATATCCACACGGAACACATAGCCGTTGGCAGTAAGTTCGCTGATCAGGTTGATCAGTCGCCTCCCCATGCGGGTAAAGAATTCGTGGTTGGTTATTCCGCGTGATCCATTTGTTTCGCCGTCCTCGGGATATAAGAAGATCAAATCGATGTCGGATGAGACATTCAACTCACCGCCGCCCAGCTTTCCCATGCCGATGATCAGCAATTCCTGCGGATCGCCGCTGGTTTCGCCCAGCGGTGTGCCGAATTGCTCCCGCATCGCATCCATCAGGCAGGACTGGGCCAGTTGTAAACACACTTCTGCAAGTGCCGTCATGACATGCATCACTTCGTTCAGATCGGCAAGTCCGTTGAGATCGCGCAGTATCAGCTTGAGCATCACCTGTGTGCGCACTTTGCGCACGGCATGGTTCAACCCGGCTTCATCCGTCAGACCATGTCCGGATTGCTGCAATAAAGCCTGAATTTCCCCGTTGCTGCAGCAATCCGAGTAATTTTTACGCAACCAGTCAAGCAGAACAGGGTCTGATTCAACCGCCCGCTTCGCATAACGGCTGCAATGCACCGTCTTTTGCAGCAGAGCGTCAAACGTTGCAGTTTTTGAATTGGTGGCACTCATGACAGTGTTTTGAGGAAAGCGGAGAATTCCATATTGCTGGCCGGTAAGTTTGCGGTATTCATCGGTGAAGGTTCAAGTTAGAATGCACATTGTCGTCTGATTGACCGCTACTCGCCAATTGTATTTAAAAACAAGCAGTGGCGAGAGGCTGAAAGCTGCTGACAGAAAACTGCTGATAGACGAACAAGCAACCAGAATCCAATCACTAATCCATGTTGAACTCTTTCACGGTCCGCCTGCTATGGCGCAGTTTGAGCTGGTTGACGCGGCTTGCCGTCGTAGCAACGGCAGCATTGGCCGTGCTGATCGCTTTGGCCATCATTGCGCTGCGATATTATCTGCTACCCGATGTCGAGCAGTATCACGACATGATCACCGCGTCCATGACAAGCGCTATAGGGAGTTCCGTCACCATCGGTAAAATCGAAGGAGATTGGCGGGGATTGCAACCGCACCTCAATTTTACCGATGTGCGCATACTGGATAAGGAGCATCAACCCGCATTGGTATTTCAAAGCATAGACAGCAGCGTTTCCTGGATGTCATTGTTCAGTGCCGAGTTACGGCTGGCCAGCCTGGAAATATCCAAACCGGAATTGCTGATACGACGAGATACTCAGGGGAAAATATATATCGGCGGCCTTGCGCTCTCCAAGCAGAGTGACGAGAAAAATATGTCAGACTGGCTGTTGCGTCAGTCGCGCATGGTGGTGCGCGATGCGCTTGTCGTATGGGTGGACGAACGGCGAGCTGCGCCGCCCTTGGTACTGCAGCAGGTCAATTTGCGCATTGAGAATTTTTTCAGTCATCACCTTTTTGCGCTGCGTGCCCTGCCACCTGCAGAGTTGGCAACTCAGCTGGATGTGCGAGGAGATTTTCATGGAGCAAGCTTCGAAGACATCAGCGGTTGGCGCGGCCAGCTTTTCACCCAGCTTGATTACAGCGACCTGAAGGCTTGGCGATCCTGGCTGGACTTTCCCGGCGAATTCAGCCGCGGACGCGGTGCGTTGCGTGGCTGGCTGGGCATCAAAGACGGCAAAGTTGCACAGCTCACTGCAGATCTGGATTTGCGCGATGTAGCAATCAAACTTTCCGAAGATCTTCCGGAGATGGATATGATCGAGTTGCGCGGTCGAGCTGCTTGGCAAGAAGTTCCGGATGGCTTCGAAATCTCCACTAGACGTTTTGCGGTGCGTTTGCATGACGGGATCGAGCTAGGACCCACGGATTTCTATTTTCGTACCCAGACAGCAGGTGATAAACAACCCGCCGGCGGGGAGGTGCGCGCCAGCCAGCTGCAATTGGAGACCATCGCGGGCCTGACCAGATATATCCGGCTGGAAGACGGGTTGCGCACCAAACTGAAAGCTTATGCACCGAGAGGAAAAATTTCCAATCTGGAGGTGCAATGGCAAGGTACGGCCGAAAAGCCTGATCGTTACAAGATCAAGGGCCGACTCGAAAACATCGCGCTGCGCCAGGTGGGCGGGATGCCCGGCTTTTCCGGTTTGACTCTGGATGTGGATGGCAACGAAGAGACAGGCAGGCTAAACATCAACTCCCGTCAGATGAAGGTAGATGCGCCGGGGGTGATGCGCGAGCCGCTTTCGTTCGCCACCCTGACCGGCCAGGCTGGATGGCAACGCAAGCAAGGAGAGGTGACTATCAATGTCAGCAACATCGCTGCCGCCAACAAAGATATGGCGGGAAATCTGTATGGCAGTTATCAGACCAAAGCCGGGACCAAAGGGATGCTTGATCTTACCGCCAAATTGACGCGCGGGGATATCAGAAGCGCCGCCCGGTACACCCCGCTGGTCGCGCTGCACAGAGAGGGGAATGACTGGCTGAATGGCGCGCTGATGGCAGGCCACACCGAAGACTTTCGCATCCGCATCAAGGGTAATCTTAGCGACTTTCCGCAGGACGGAACCAAGAACGTAATATTCAATATCAGCGGACATGCGCGTGATGCAGTGCTGGAATTCGGCAAGGATTGGCCGCGCATCGAAAACATCACCGGTGAATTTATGGTCAATGGCAACAAGCTGGAAGTCAAGTCGTCGTCTGCAAACATACTGGGCGCACGCTTGCAGAACGTAAGTGTCGCTTTACCGAACATGATGAGCAACAGTCTTCCGCTGGAAATAAGGGGGGAGGCAGAGGGGGCCAGCAACGAGTTCCTCAAATTCATCCAGCAGAGTCCAGTGCGTGGTTACATAGACGGGTTTACCGACGGTATAACTGCCAGCGGCAACAGCCATCTGGCCCTGTTTGCGCGTATTCCGCTGCAGGGCAGCGAACCGGTACGGTTATCAGGCAACATCCGGGTGCAGGATAACGATATTGAACTGGGCGAAGATGTTCCGCGCATGCGCAACACTCGCGGTGTGCTGTCGTTCACGGAATCCGGTATACAGGCCAGAGGCGTGACGGCAGAGATACTGGGCGGGACTGCCACCATCAATATGCAGACTGCCGAAGGGGGCGTGTTATGGGCAACCTTGCAAGGACAAAGCGACATAGATGCCTTGCGCAAACGCGAGCCCCATCCGCTGCTGGATTATCTGCATGGCAGCACAGAGTGGGAGGCTGACATCAAGGTATTGAAAAAATCCGCGCAAGTAATATTGAAATCCGATCTGCGGGGAATCAGCTCCGGTTTTCCGCAACCATTCAAAAAACAAGACCATGAAGTAATACCGGTCCGGATTGAAAAGAGCGGTGTCAGCAATGGCAGGGATATCATTACCATGCAACTGGGCAAGCTGTTCAGCGCAAGACTGGTGCGGCATGAAGAAAATGGCGCTATGGTCATCAGGCATGGCATCATAAATCTGGGTGATCGGAATCTGGAACAGAATGTCAGGCCGGAATCTGTCAGAGGCAAGGGCGGGGTATGGCTGCTGGGACATTTACCGCTGCTGTCGGTAAATGGCTGGGAGAGGTTGTTGGGGAATTCGGGGAAAGCCGCACCAGCGCTGCCGATCGGTGGTGCAAACCTGCGCATCGATAAACTCGAGGGTTATGGCCTGGACGTAAGCGATCTGCGTGTAAATGCTGCAAGACGCGGCGAAGCAATGCATATCCAGTTGGCCAGCGGCATGCTGAGCGGAGAAGTGGAGTGGCAGCCGCACGGATTTGAAAAAGAAGGCAAGCTCAGCGCGCGTTTGCTGAACCTGACCTTGGCGGATAAGGAACAGCCATCCGAATCTTCCAAACCGGAACCATCAACTCCGCCTGGAACGAATAAATTTCATCCGGAAGATCTGCCTGCCATGGAAATCGCAATCGAGGATCTGAAAATTAAGGGCAAGAACATCGGCCGCTTCGAATTGGTTGGCCATCCCGATGGCAATGATTGGCGGATGCGCCGATTGCGCATCACCAACCCGGATGGCTCGCTGATGGGCGACGGGATCTGGCATGGCAGCACGCCTGCCATCGGCAGCATTGATTTTGCACCAGCCTTTGGCAAGAATGAAACCATATTGCCGCAGGGCGGGTCTGACAGTAACGCCATGCAAACTCAGATCAGTCTGCAACTGGATATCAGCGATGCCGGAAATATATTGGCACGTTACGGTTATCCAAACACCGTCAAGGGCGGCAGCGGAAAGCTGGTGTCGAATTTGACATGGTCCGGCTCACCGGACGAGTTCAACTATGCCAGTTTGAACGGCACGCTAAAACTGGATACCGGCAAGGGGCGTTTTATAAAAATGAAACCGGGTGTGGGAAAATTGCTCAGTATTCTCAGCCTGCAAGCCCTGCCCAAACACATCACGCTGGATTTCACCGATGTGTTCAGCGAGGGTTTTCAGTTCGACAATATCAACGGCAACGCGACGATCAAAAATGGTGTGCTCGAATCGCAGGATTTCCATATCGATGGCTCGTCTGCAAAAGTGACCTTGAAAGGCAGCGTGGACCTGAATGCAGAGACACAGGATTTGCGGGTACGGGTATTGCCGACTCTGGGAGACAGCGTGTCGCTGATCGGGGCATTCGTTATCAGCCCGGCAGTAGGCATCGGATCGCTTATCGCCAACAAAATATTGGGAAATCCACTCGATAAGATGGTGTCGTTTGAATACAATGTAAGCGGTACATGGAGCGACCCCAATGTGGTCAAGGTTATAAGAGTCCAACCGCAACAAAATAACACTAGCGAATAGGGAAAGGATCATGTCAGCAGGTGATACAACGCAGCAGCGCATAGCCGCACAGGCCAACGCCTTCAAGGTCGCTGCCGTGCAGATGGCTTCCGGCCCCAATGTGGCGGGCAACCTCAGCGAGGCGCGTCGTCTGATCGCCAAGGCCGTTGAACACGGCGCCAAGCTGGTGGTGCTTCCTGAATTTTTTGCGATCATGGGCATGGGTGAACAGGACAAGGTCGCGGTGCGCGAGCAGCCGGGGCAGGGACCGATCCAGTCGTTCCTGAGTGAAACCGCGCGCAAGCACAGGATATGGCTCGTGGGAGGATCGATCCCGCTGGTTGCCAGTACGCCGGACAAGGTGCTGAGCAGCTGTCTGGTGTTCGATGAGCATGGAGAGCAAGTGGCACGCTATGACAAGATCCATCTGTTCGGTCTGGAGCTGGGCAACGAAAGTTATGACGAAGCAAGGACCATAGAACCGGGCCATCAGGTCGTGGTAGTGGATAGCCCTTTCGGGCGCATCGGGTTGGCAATCTGTTACGACTTGCGCTTTCCGGAGCTGTTCCGTTCCATGAATAATGTGGACATCATCGTGTTGCCGTCCGCATTCACCGAGACCACCGGCAAGATGCACTGGGAAGTGCTGGTGCGCGCGCGCGCAATTGAAAACCTGTCCTACGTGATTGCTGCCGCACAGGGAGGCTACCACGTCAACGGGCGCGAGACGCATGGCAACAGCATGATCGTCGATCCGTGGGGAAGGGTGCTGGACAGGCTGCCGCGCGGTTCCGGTGTGGTAATAGGAGATGTCAATCCTTCCTACCAGGCCAGTTTGCGCAAAAGCCTTCCGGCACTGACGCATCGTGTTTTGTACAGCTGCGAACAATGAAACGCGTACAGCAGAGTGAATCGCTCGACACGCTGTTCGCTTCCGCGCAGCGATCGCTGCTTGCGCCTTATTCGATAGGCTCGGGCAATCTCCAACAAGTGTTCGCAAGCATGATGGCGCACCGTCTCGACTACGCCGATTTGTACTTTCAATACAGCCGTGCCGAGAGCTGGTCGCTGGAAGAAGGCATTGTCAAATCCGGCAGCTTCAACATCGACCAGGGCGTCGGGGTGCGCGCGGTGAGCGGCGAAAAGACCGCCTTTGCCTATTCTGACGACATCAGCCTGAACGCGCTGGACAGTGCGGCGCAGGCGACTCGTGCGATCGCCAGGCAAGGGGGGACCCAGAAAGTCCCGATACTGCATCACGGTTCGCGGCGCCAGATCTATCTGCCGGACGATCCGATCGCCAGACTCAAGGATGCTGACAAAGTCGCGATGCTGGAACGTATCGAAGGTTATGCGCGCGCTCTCGATCCGCGTGTGGTGCAGGTGATGGCGAGCCTCGCGGGGGAATACGAAGTGGTGATGGTGGCGCGCAGCGACGGCTTGATGAATGCCGACATCCGTCCGCTGGTGCGGCTCTCGGTGCAGGTGATCATCGAGAGCGACGGCAAGCGCGAACAGGGCTCGGCGGGCGGCGGCGGACGATTTGATTATGGTTATTTCGACGATGCGATGCTGCGCAAATATGCCTCACAAGCGGTGCATCAGGCGGTGGTCAATCTGGGCGCCTCACCGGCTCCGGCAGGCAACATGACCGTGGTGCTGGGCAATGGCTGGCCGGGCATCCTGCTGCACGAGGCGATCGGCCACGGCCTGGAAGGCGACTTCAACCGCAAGGGCAGCTCGGCGTTTTCCGGGCGTATCGGCGAACGCGTCGCGGTTCCCGGCGTCACCGTGGTGGACGACGGAACCCTGGCAAGGCGGCGCGGATCATTGCAAATGGATGACGAGGGTAATCCCACCCAATGCACCACGCTGATCGAGAACGGCATTCTCAAGGGTTATTTGCAGGACTCGCTGAACGCCCGATTGATGGGCGTGCCGGTCACCGGCAACGCACGGCGCGAATCCTACGCGCACCTGCCGATGCCGCGCATGACCAACACTTACATGCTGAATGGCGACAAGGATCCTCAGGAGATCATCGCCTCGGTGAAACACGGCCTGTACGCGGTGAATTTCGGCGGCGGACAGGTGGACATCACCAGCGGCAAGTTCGTGTTTTCCACCGCCGAAGCCTACATGATCGAAGACGGCAAGATCACCCATCCGGTGAAAGGCGCGACTTTGATCGGCAACGGCCCGGACGTGCTGACGCGCATATCGATGATAGGCAACGACATGGCGCTCGACCCCGGTGTCGGCACCTGCGGCAAGGAAGGCCAGAGCGTGCCGGTCGGCGTGGGGCAGCCTACGGTACGGATAGATGGGTTGACGGTGGGCGGCACGGCTTAACAGGGTTTGAAAAACTGCTGCGCTCGTCATAACTGCGTTGCTCAAGGCCTAAAAAAAGCTCATTTACTAAAATGTAAACTCCGCTTTTTCGCCCTTTCGCGCCTTGTTCTGCCATCGCTCGCGACGTTTTTCAAAACCCTGTTAGTGTGATGCGGAATCCTTAAATTTTAAGTTGAGCCAATGGCTATGCAATCATGCAGATATCAAATATTTTTGCTCTTGTGTTTACTACTTCTTGCGGGTTGTGTTACAGAAGGTAAATTTGAAGACACTATGGGCGAGATGGTAGGCCATCCAATTTCGCATTATGAAAAACTAGCTGGCGCACCCACAAACAAAGTGCAAGTGGCGAGCGGAAACGAAGTGTATGTATACAAGCTTGAGGGTTATAAAGATTGCACAGTATTTTATGAGGTGAACAACCAGGGAATAGTTGTCAACTGGTGGCATACTGGTGTTTGCGTGGCCCCTTGGCTTTAAAACACATGATGCATATGGCTTAGCAGTAATTCATCCACCCTGCTGTATAATCCGCGCCCATGTTGATTCTACGCGGACTTTATTCTCCTGATACCAAGCCTGTTGCGCTCACCATCGGTAATTTCGACGGGGTGCATCTTGGCCATCAGGCTTTGCTGAACGAGTTGCGCGCAATGACGAAAGAGCGAAGCCTGCAGATGGCAGTGGTGATCTTCGAGCCGCATCCGCGCGAATTTTTCACGCCGTTGCA
>JBARHM010000592.1:0-5599 GCA_049799235.1 Gallionella sp. | reverse complement strand
CGGCGTGGCGGATCGCCTCTTCGTCGTGTTCCACCACGATCACGCTGTTGCCCATGTCGCGCAGTTTCTTGAGCGTGGTCAGCAGGCGGTCGTTGTCGCGCTGGTGCAGGCCGATGGACGGTTCGTCCAGCACATACATCACGCCGGTCAGGCCGGAACCGATCTGCGAGGCGAGGCGGATGCGCTGCGATTCGCCGCCGGACAGGGTTTCGGCGGAACGTTCCAGCGACAGATATTCCAAACCGACATTGTTGAGAAAAGTCAGCCTGCTGGCGATCTCCTGCACGATCCGTTCCGCGATCGCCTGCTTGTTGCCTTGCAGTGTCAGGGTTTGAAAGAAAGTCAGTGCCTGCTTCAACGGCAGTGAGCTGATCTCGTAAATGTTCTGTTCCGCCACGCGTACATGGCGCGCTTCAAGACGCAGGCGCGTACCCTTGCATTCCGGGCAGGTGCAGGTGTTGAGGTATTTCGCCAGCTCCTCGCGCACGGTGGGCGAGTCGGTCTCGTTGTAGCGCCGCTCCAGATTATTCACGATGCCCTCGAAGGCATGTTCGCGCACTGTAGATTTGCCGCGCTCGCTGAAATACTTGAATGGGATCTCTTCGCGGCCAGAGCCGTATAAAACGATGTTCTGGATCTTTTCCGGCAGGCTCTCGAATGATTGCTCCAGGTCGAAATCGTAATGCTTCGCCAGGCAATCCAGCATCTGGTAATAGAACTGGTTGCGCCGGTCCCAGCCTTTGATCGCGCCGGAGCTCAGCGAGAGCGTAGGGAAGGCGACGATGCGCCTGGGATCGAAAAAGCTGATGTTGCCGAGGCCGTCGCACTTCGGGCATGCGCCCATCGGGTTGTTGAACGAGAACAAGCGCGGCTCCAGCTCCGGCAGCGAATAGTTGCAGATCGGGCAGGCGAATTTCGCCGAGAACATGTGCTCTTTATTCGTATCCATCTCTACCGCAACCGCGCGACCGTCCGCATGACGCAACGCCGTCTCGAACGACTCGGCCAGCCGCTGTTTGGCTTCCGCATTGACCTTCAGCCTGTCCACCACGATCTCGACAGTGTGCTTCTTGGTCTTTTGCAACGCCGGCAGCGCGTCGATCTCGTACACCTTGCCGTTGATGCGAAGACGCGTGAAACCCTGGGCACGCAGCTCGTCGAACAGATCCACTTGCTCGCCTTTGCGCTCAACCACCAGCGGCGACAGGATCATGATGCGCGTGCCCTCTGGCAATTCCAGCACGTGATCGACCATCTGCCCCACACTCTGCGCCTGCAACACCAGGTCATGCTGCGGACAATAGGGATCGCCGGCGCGCGCGAACAGCAGGCGCAGGTAATCATGTATCTCGGTGACGGTGCCGACCGTGGAGCGCGGATTGTGCGAAGTGGCCTTCTGCTCGATGGCGATGGCGGGCGACAAGCCCTCGATCAAATCCACATCCGGCTTTTCCATTAACTGCAAGAATTGGCGCGCATAGGCGGAAAGCGATTCCACATAGCGCCGCTGCCCCTCGGCATACAAGGTGTCGAAGGCGAGTGAGGACTTACCTGAACCGGATAAACCGGTGATCACCACCAGCTTGTGGCGCGGCAGGTCGAGGCTGATGTTCTTTAAATTGTGGGTGCGTGCACCGCGTATGCGTATCTGTTCCATGCCATCCTGCTTGATTGAGGCGACCTGACAGTTTACGCGATTTTTGAAGCTAACCCAACCCACTTCAGCAGGGATTAACTACCATGCGGTACACAAGATAGCTATTTTTGACGTTATTAGTCGATGCGCGTAGATTATGCGTATTACAAACGTCAAGGAAAAGCAGTGAGCGGTATTATCTTCAACCCGCCAACGGAGCAGCAACTGGCCGAAATGATCCGGCAATCGCAGTGCAATCAATGGCTGGAAGAAAACAAGAACGCGCTGGATGAATACAACCGCCGCATCGAATCCCACGGCACGTTTAGCAATGGCCTGCGGCGATTCTGATACGGATTTCCAATTTATTGGGAACGACTAATCAGCAAGTTTGTTTTTTAACCGGCAAACCGTGGTCTGTCCATAATTATTTTTTAATTCAGAACAATATCAGGACTGCGACATGAAATATTGGGCTGGTGTAACAGACAACGATTGGTACCAATTCCTGTCTGGACAGAAGTTCGATGAAGTTAATTTCTGGCAGCCAAGTGCTACACCGCCATTCACAACGTTGGAAGCGGGGACTCCATTTCTGTTCAAATTGAAGCGACCTCACAATCACATTGCTGGGCTTGGGTATTTCGTTAAGTATGTAAAGTTGCCGCTCACCATGGCGTGGGAGGCGTTCGGTGAAAAGAATGGTGCAAGTTCATTTCCTGAGTTCGAGAGGCTCATTCGCCCATTAGTCGGCGGAACCAAAGTTGGCTTACTCGAAATTGGTTGTAGTATTCTTTCTGCGCCGTATTTTTTTCCGCGCGAGTCTTGGATAGAGGCGCCGTCTGATTGGTCGACGAACATCGTTCGAGGAAAGACCTATGACACGGCTCAGCAGATAGGCAATGATCTTTGGACTGCTGTTCAAAGCTGCATTGGTGAAGTCGAGTCATCACAACCGCAAGTGCGGGAGCCGGAAGCTCAGTATGGTGAGGCATATCTAACAAGGGCACGATTGGGTCAGGGGACATTCCGTGTGCTTGTGACTGAAGCATATCAACGGCGGTGTGCAATTACGGGTGAGCATACATTGCCAGTACTTGAGGCTGCGCACATAAAGCCGTTTTCGAAGCAAGGACCAAATAGTACGCAGAACGGACTTCTTCTACGATCGGATTTTCATAAGCTGTTTGATCTTGGGCTTGTGACAGTGACGCCAGAGCTGAGAATTGAGGTAAGCCCTCATATCAAAGAGGAATGGTTTAACGGTAAGGCTTATTATCGTCTGCATGGTAATTCGCTCGCCGCAATTCCGAAAAGTCCTAGTGATATGCCCGGAGCAGGCTACCTTCGTTGGCATAACGAAAATGTCTATGTCAGTTGAGTATTGCCAAGATGTATATGTACCTTCGAAAGCGGCCTAATAATAGGGCAACACAATAATAGGGCAATAATAGGGTATAGACTGAGCTAACCTACGCAACACCTATTTCTTTTTTAGCTCTCCCAACAATATTTCCATCTGTGATCCGTCTTCACATGTATGGATACGACACTAACCTCCTACGCGCTGATGGCAGAACAAGATAAACGTATCGCTGAAACCGTCTCGCGCGAGCGCGGGCGGCTCGGGAATTTCATCCGGCGGCGCGTGCCCGATGCGAGTGAGGCCGAGGACATACTGCAGGATGTGTTCTACGAATTCGTGGCAGCGTACCGTCTGCCGGAACCCATCGAGCAGGTGGGTGCGTGGCTGTTCCGTGTGGCGCGCAACCGCATCATCGACCGCTTTCGCAAGAAGAAGGAAGAGCCGTTTCCCGACGTGTCGGGCGAGGGTGATGAGGGAACCTGGCTGGATGAGGTTTTGCCATCGGCGGATGCCGGGCTGGAAGCGGCTTATGCGCGGGCGGTGTTGCTGGAGGAATTGACTGCCGCGCTGGCCGAGCTGCCGGAGGATCCGCGCGCCGTATTCATCGCCCACGAACTGGAGGGGCGCAGCTTCAAGGAGCTGGCGGCAGAAAGCGGTGTGGGTATAAATACCTTGCTGGCGCGCAAGCGTTATGCGGTGCTGCATTTGCGCGGGACATTAAAAACAATCTATGACGAATTTAATCTGTAAAGGAGAAGTTAGATGGGCATGAATTGCTGTAAATCGAGTTGCTGGAAGATCGGGCTGTTGGTGGTGGTTGGCATCGCCGCATTGGGCTGGGTGGTGATGGCGCTGTGGAATTGGCTGATCCCGGCATTGTTCGTCGGCGGCAATGAGATCGGCTACGTGCAGGCGATAGGGCTGCTGCTGTTGAGCAAGATATTGTTCGGCGGCTTCCGCGGACACGGCTGTCATGGACGGTGGCATCGCAATCGCTGGGAACAGATGACGCCGGAAGAACGCGAGAAATTCCAGACGGGGATGCGTGGCTGGTGCGGCGGGAAGCACAAGCAGGAAGAGGTTGATACCAAGGAGTAGTATAACTAAACGTACCCCTCTCCCACGCGTGGGAGAGGGGAGCGGGCACAGTGTGCCCAACGCCATCCTTTGGCATTTGCATAACCCTGTCGGCAAGCATGATGACCTGCTAAAATGCGCGACTGTTAACGCTTCCGTAACACATCCATGCAACATGTCTCCGAATCCATGACGGCGGCGGAACGCCGCGCCAGCACGGGCTTGGCCAGTATCTATGGGCTGCGCATGCTGGGCTTGTTCATCATCCTGCCGGTTTTTGCTTTGTATGCGGAACATCTGCCCGGCGGCGAAAGCCATCTGTTGATGGGCATCGCGCTGGGGGCTTACGGCCTGACCCAGGCGATCCTGCAAATTCCGGCCGGCTGGCTATCCGACCGTTACGGGCGCAAGCCGGTGATTTACATCAGCCTGATCCTGTTCGCGCTGGGCAGTTTCATCGCCGCTTATGCCGGCGACATCTACTGGGTGATCGTCGGGCGCGTGGTGCAGGGCGCGGGGGCGCTGAACGCGGCGGTGATGGCGCTCACTGCCGACCTGACCCGCGAGGAACATCGCACCAAGGCGATGGCGATGATAGGCATCACCATTGGCATCACGTTTTCGATTTCGATGGTGCTTTCGCCGCTGCTCAACAGCGTGATCGGCGTGCCCGGCATCTTCGCGATGACCGGCGTGCTGGCGCTGCTGGCGCTGGGGGTGGTGAAATGGGTGATCCCCGATCCGGCGATCACCCGCTTCCACAGCGATTCCGGGGCCAGCAGCAAACGTTTTGGCGAGGTGCTGCGCAATAAGGACCTGTTGCGTCTCGACTTCGGCATTTTCTCGCTGCACGCGATCCTGATGTCCGTATTCATGCAAGTACCGTTCGTGCTCGAACGGGATGGCTTGGTTGTTGCGCATCATTGGTATATCTATCTGCCGGTGATGCTGATCGCGTTCGTGCTGATGGTACCTCCTATCGTCATCGCGGAAAAGAAGGCCAGGATGAAACAAATATTCTTGCTGGCGGTATTTCTGGCAATGTGCGCACAATTGTTGCTGATGTTTGCGCAGAACAGTATATGGGGTGTAGCAGTGGCGCTGCTGGTATTCTTCACATCGTTCAACATACTCGAAGCCACGCTGCCCTCGATGATCAGCAAGATCGCCCCGCTGGCCACCAAGGGTACCGCAATGGGCGTTTACAGCAGCGTGCAGTTCCTCGGCGCGTTCACCGGTGCGGCAGTGGGCGGAGCGTTGATGCAGTATATCGGCCACGATGCTGTTTTCGTGTTCGCCATCGTATTGCTGCTGCTATGGTTGATCGTCGCGTCCGGCATGAATCCTCCGGCAGCGGTGAGCACCAAGATGTACCATCTGGAAGAAATGAGCGGCGCTCAGGGTGTATTATTGCAGCAACAGCTCGCGAAACTGCAGGGTGTCCGCGAAGTGATGGTAGTGGCGTCGGAAAACATTGCCTGTCTCAAAGTGGACATGCAGGGATTTGATCAGGATGCAGT
>JBARHM010000591.1:0-2910 GCA_049799235.1 Gallionella sp. | reverse complement strand
GGTCAGAATGGTGCGATATTCATCCCGGCGCGATTTTGCATGACATGACCTTTGGGGAAGTAAGTGGGTGAATGGACTGACCCTTGCAGAACTGTGCATTATTCCTGGGCGGATTGTGCGCCTGCATTCACCTGATCACACATCAATTTGAATGGGGAGAATGGGCGGCAGATAAGGCAGGTAACAAGCACAGGGCCGAGGTTTCATCAATCACATCAAGAGGTAAGACATTGTGATGGTCACTCGTGGGGGTTTAATGTTGGATAGGAACCGGTATAATCGCGCACCAAATTTTCAACAGCATTCTATTTCATAAAGTGGATGCTTCATAAGAGGCTTCAGAAGAGGAGAAGTTCATGCGTATAGGCATTCCTGCAGAGACGCACGCAGGGGAGACACGTGTCGCAGCCACACCCGAGACGGTAAAAAAGCTGTTGGCAACGGGGCATAAGGTGTCGGTGCAAACCGGGGCGGGCGCCGGAGCCAGCATCCCCGATGCCGAATATCAGGCGGTGGGTGCAGCTATGGTCAGCGCGTCAGACATCTACGCACGGTCCGAGATCGTGCTGAAAGTCAGGGCACCCAGCGCGGATGAGCTGGCCAAATTGAACAAAGGTACCGTACTGATTGGATTGTTGATGCCGCACAATGCAGAACTGGTCGCATCATATGCCAAGCAGGGTATCGCTGCATTTTCTATGGAGAAAATGCCGCGCACCTCGCGCGCCCAGGCTATGGATGTGTTGTCTTCGCAGGCCAATATCGCCGGTTACAAGGCGGTGATTGTGGCGGCCAATCTCTATAAGCGCTTCTTTCCGATGCTGATGACCGCCGCCGGTACGGTCAAGGCGGCGCGTGTGGTGATTCTGGGTGTGGGCGTGGCCGGTCTTCAGGCTATCGCTACTGCCAAGCGGCTGGGCGCGGTGATCGAAGCATCCGACGTGCGCCCTGCAGTGAAAGAACAGGTTGAATCGCTTGGTGCGAAATTCATCGATGTTCCCTACGAAACCGACGAAGAGCGCGAAGCGGCGCAAGGCGTGGGCGGTTACGCCAAGCCAATGCCGCCGAGCTGGATGGAACGCCAGAAAGCCGAGGTCGCCAAGCGTGTGGCTTTGGCGGACATCGTCATCACTACTGCGCTGATCCCCGGCCGTCCCGCGCCTGTGCTGGTCACCGAAGAGATGGTGAAATCGATGAAACCCGGTTCGGTGATTGTGGATCTGGCGGCTGAAGCAGGTGGTAACTGCCCGTTGACCGAGTTGAACAAGACCGTGGTCAAGCATGGTGTGACACTGGTTGGTGAATCGAATCTGCCGGGTACTGTGGCAGCGGACGCATCGGCGCTGTACGCGCGCAATCTGCTCAACTTCATCAACCTCTTGTGCGACCCCAAGAACGGTGGCGCCATCAACATTAATCGTGAAGACGACATCATCGCCGGTTCGCTGATTGCGATCGACGGCGCGGTCGTCACCAAATAAGGAGCGTGAAATGAGCGGAGTCGATCCTGTTATATTGAATCTCACCGTGTTCGTGCTGGCGATCTTCGTCGGCTACCATGTGGTCTGGAATGTCACCCCCGCGCTGCACACGCCGTTGATGGCTGTGACCAACGCGGTGTCCGGCATCATCATCGTCGGCGCGATGCTGGCGGCAGGTCCGCAACAGCTGGATATCGGCACCATCCTGGGACTGGTGGCGGTTACGCTGGCAGCAGTCAACGTTTTCGGCGGTTTTCTGGTCACCAAGCGCATGCTGGACATGTTCAAGAAAAAGAGCAAATAAGGAATCCAAATGTCAGTCAATTTTGTTGCACTCGCTTATCTGGTCGCTGCTGTCCTGTTCATTCTGACACTGAAGGGATTGAGTTCTCCGGCGACCTCGCGGCGCGGCAATCAATTCGGCATGATCGGTATGGTTATCGCCGTATTGACCACGCTGACCCTGACCCACAACGTGACCTATATCCTGATTGCCATCGCCTTCGGCGGCACCATCGGTGCGATCATCGCCAACCGCATCCAGATGACGGCGATGCCGGAACTGGTCGCGGCGATGCACTCACTGGTCGGTCTGGCCGCAGTGCTGGTCGCCATGTCCGCTTTCAATAATCCGGTCGCGTACGGCATTGCCTTGCCGGGTGAGATACTTCATTCCAGCAACCGTGTCGAGCTGTTCATCGGCACATTCGTCGGTGCAATCACCTTTACCGGCTCCATCATCGCCTTCCTGAAACTGTCCGGCAGAATGTCGGGCAAGCCGGTCCGCTTCGCCGGACAGCATTGGGTGAATCTGGGATTAGGCATCGCGATGATCGGTTTCGGCATCGCCTTTTTCATGAGCCCGAGTTGGCCACCTTTCCTGGTCATGACCGCGATCGCATTGTTGCTCGGGATTCTGCTGATCGTGCCGATCGGCGGCGCGGACATGCCGGTGGTGATATCGATGCTGAACTCCTACTCCGGCTGGGCTGCGGCGGGCATCGGCTTCACGCTCAATAACAACATGCTGATCATCGCCGGTTCGCTGGTGGGCAGCTCCGGTGCGATCCTGTCCTACATCATGTGCAAGGCGATGAACCGTGCCTTCCTCAGCGTGATCCTCGGCGGCTTCGGGGGCGGTGAGGGAGCCGCGGCAGACCAGGGCGACGGAGTGCAAAAGACCTACCGCAGCGGCAGTGCGGATGATGCGGCTTTCCTGATGGGTAATGCCGACTCGGTCATCATCGTGCCGGGCTACGGTCTGGCGGTTGCGCGTGCGCAGCATGCCATCAAGGAAATGTCCAATCTGCTTGCTGAAAAAGGTGTGAAGGTGAGATACGCGATCCACCCGGTTGCGGGGCGTATGCCGGGACATATGAATGTCCTGTTGGCTGAAGCGGAAGTACCCTACGATCAGGTAGTCGAGATG
>JBARHM010000590.1:0-1568 GCA_049799235.1 Gallionella sp. | reverse complement strand
TCGCCGAAGCAGGCCGCCTTGCCGGCGATGACGTGCATCAACGGCCCGCCCTGAATGCCGGGAAACACCGCCCGATCCACGTCCTTGGCATACGCTTCCTTGCAGAGAATGATCCCGCCGCGCGGGCCGCGCAGAGTCTTGTGGGTGGTGCTGGTGACGAAATCCGCGATGCCGACCGGATTCGGATACACCCCGGCGGCAACCAGGCCGGCGTAGTGCGCCATATCCACGAACAGGTAAGCGCCGATACTGTCGGCGATCGCGCGAAAGCGTTTCCAGTCGATCACCAGCGCATAGGCGGAAGCACCCGCCACGATCATCTTCGGCTTGTGCGCCGTCGCCAGTGCCTGCACCTGATCGTAGTCGATCTCTTCTTTGGCGTTCAGGCCGTACTGGATCGCGTTGTACAACTTGCCGCTGATATTCACCGATGCGCCGTGCGTCAAATGTCCGCCATGCGCCAGCGACATGCCGAGGATGGTATCGCCGGGCTTGAGCACCGACATGTACACCGCTTGATTGGCCTGCGAGCCGGAATGCGGCTGCACGTTGACATACTCCGCACCGAACAAGGCTTTCACGCGATCGATCGCCAGTTGCTCGGCCACGTCCACATACTCGCAGCCGCCGTAATAGCGCTTGCCCGGATAGCCTTCGGCATACTTGTTGGTCAGCTTGCTGCCCTGCGCTTCCATCACTGCCGGGCTGGTGTAGTTTTCCGACGCGATCAGCTCGATGTGATCTTCCTGGCGGCGGTTTTCATTCTGAATTGCAACCCACAATTCCGGGTCGGTCTGGGCAATGGTGCTTTTGCTGGTAAACATGGCGGTTATTCCTGATGTTTTGTAAACGGGAAAGGCGTGGATTCTACCATGCAGGCGGGGTATACAGGAATTGTGAGCTGTCCGCCTCGTTGCCTCAGACCGTTAGCCCTGATAACCAGCGACTTGGCCATCGTCTTTTGACAGCCTAATCGAATGGCTATCGAAGGGTCGCCGCGAAGCGGCGGGACGCTTTGTGATGTACACAACGATTTAAAGCAACACCGCCGGAGGTTGCCTTTGGTCATTCATGTTTCGATAAGGCCTTCGGCCTACTCAACACGAACGGCCTTAAACCCTACCGCCCTGCCACCGTCATACCCTCAACCAGAATCGACCCGCACTGGCGCGAACCCTGCACCAGCACATCGTTGCCTACCGCGATGATGTTGCGAAACATGTCTTTCAAGTTGCCCGCGATGGTGATCTCATGTACCGGATATTGGATCTCGCCGTGCTCCACCCAGAATCCCGCTGCACCGCGTGAATAATCCCCCGTCACAGGATTGATGCCATGCCCCAGCAATTCCGTGACCAGCAAGCCACGCCCCATTTGTTTCAGCAGCCTGCTAAAATCCAGCGCTGAGGTTTTCCCAGCTGAGGATTTCAAAATCAGATTGTGGTTGCCGCCTGCATTTCCGGTCGTGCGCATGCCCAGTTTGCGTGCCGAATAGCTGCCGAGAAAGTATCCTCGCAGAACGCCATTTTCGACAACAGCCCGCCGTTGCACCCGCACTCCCTCGTCAT
>JBARHM010000589.1:0-10796 GCA_049799235.1 Gallionella sp. | reverse complement strand
CGCCGGGCTCGCCGATCAGCACCGGATTGTTCTTGGTGCGGCGCTGCAACACCTGGATCGCGCGGCGGATCTCATCATCGCGCCCGATCACCGGGTCGAGTTTGCCCTGGCGGGCGCGTTCGGTCAGATCGATGGTGTATTTTTTCAGCGCTTCGCGCTGGCCTTCGGACTCGGCGCTGCCGACCGTCTCGCCGCCGCGCACGGTATTGATGGCCTGTTCCAGCGGCGCGCGCGACACGCCATGCGCTTTCAGCAGGCGTCCGGTTTCGCCCTTGTCATCACAGGCCGCGAGCAGGAACATCTCCGATGCGATGAACTGGTCGCCGCGCTTTTGCGCGGCCTTGTCGGTTAGATTGAGCAGATTGGACAAGTCGCGCCCGACCTGAACCTCACCGCCGTGGTCCTCCACCTTGGGCAGGCGCTCCACGGCTTGCTGCAATGCGGGCTTCAAGGCGCCCACATTGGCCCCCGCACGCGACAGCAACGATGCGGCACCGCTGTCGGCATCGTTGAGCAAGGCCAACAGCAAGTGCTGCGGCTCGATGAACTGGTTGTCGGCACCGACTGCCAGGCTCTGGGCGTCGGACAGCGCTTGCTGCAATTTGGTGGTCAACTTGTCGAAACGCATGGCGACTCCTGCATGGAATATAGTGAACTATCGGGTAAATGGGGCAACAAACCGGAAACTCAAGGGGGTATGGAACTTGCTATTGACCTTGAGCCATATCGCGGGTTACGGTTCGCGCATTCAATCGGGACATTCGGGTAATGAACATGCAAACTATTCTGGACGCCATCGGCTCGACCCCGCTGATCCAGATCGACGGTATCTGGATCAAGCTGGAATTTCTCAATCCGTCCGGTTCGATCAAGGCGCGCATCGCCAAATACATGATCGAACGCGCCGAAAAAGAAGGGCTGCTGAAGCCGGGCGATACGATCGTCGAAGCGAGCAGCGGCAATACCGGCAACGCGATGAGCATGGTAGCCGCGGTCAAGGGTTACAAGATGCTGGTGCTGATGCCCAATGGCATGAGCCGCGAGCGAACCGCGATCTCGCGCGCTTTCGGCGCCGAAGTGCGCATCATCGGTGATTTCCATGTCACCGATGCGCTGGCCGAAGTCCGCCGGATGGGCGAACTTCCCGGTTACTTTGCCCCGCAGCAATTCGATAACGAATGGAACGTCGATGAGAACCGGGAATGGCTCGCGCAGGAGATACTGCAGCAACTGCCGGAGGGTGTGCTCCCGGGTGCGGTGATCGGCGGCGTGGGAACCGGCGGCACCATCATCGGCGTTGGCCAGGCTTTCAAGGCGGTCAATCCGTCGTGCAAGGTCGTCGCGCTCGAACCCAGCGAGTCCTGCACGATACTCTGCGGCGAAATCGCCAAGCATCTGATCGAGGGGATCGCAGACGGGTTCGTGCCGGGTATCATCCAGCACCATCGCGACCTTCTAGATGAAGTCGTCTCGGTCGAATCGAACGAAGCCGTTGCGGAGATGCGCCGGCTGGCGCGCGAACACGGCATCTTTGTCGGGCCGTCTTCCGGCGCGCACCTCATCGCCGCACGAAGGTTGCGTGACCGGTACAAGGTGGAAAATGTCGTCACGTTCTTCTGCGACAAGGGCGAAAAATACATCACCGACTACTGGCTGTGAAGGAATCAGGCCGGGACATGCCCGGTAAGGAAGTTATGCGAAAATCAATATGGAGAAATCCATGCAATATGAGAATGGAATAACATGACCCCCCGGCACGATCTAGCCCGGCACATCCGCGACCAGGTCCGCGCAGTGCTCGAAGAAGATATCGGCAGCGGCGACCTCACCGCGCGACTGATCCCGGCAGATGCGCCGGGACATGCCACGGTCATCACGCGCCAGTCCGTGGTGCTGTGCGGCACGCCGTGGTTCGAGGAATGCTACCTGGCGCTCGACCCGGACTGCAAGATACGCTGGCTGGTGAAAGAAGGCGCGATCGCCGAGGCGAATCAGACCCTGTGCGAAATACACGGCAATGCGCGGGCGATGCTCAGCGCGGAACGCTGCTCGCTGAATTTCCTGCAGACCCTTTCTGCCACCGCCACGCTGACGCGGCGCTATGTCGAAGCGGTGGCGGGCACAACCATCGCATGGGCCTGTTCGACGGGGTGCTGATCAAGGAGAATCATATCTCGGCGGCAGGCGGCATCGGCAAAGTCATGGAACTCGCCTTCCGGATCACGCCGCCCGGCGTGCCCATCCAGATCGAGGTGGAATCGCTGGCGCAACTGGACCAGGCGCTGAAGGCCGGTGCGCGCTTGGTCCTGCTCGACAATTTCTCGCTGGCCGACATGCGATTCGCCGTAAGCCATGCCGCGCAACGCGCCGAGCTGGAGGCCTCCGGAGGCATCACGCTGGAAAACGTGCGCAGTATCGCGGAGACTGGCGTAGACCGGATCTCCATCGGCGCGCTGACCAAGGATGTGCTGGCGGCAGATCTGTCGATGAGGTTCGAAAGTTAGCTTATGTGCCAATTGCTGGGAATGAACTGCAACGTCCCGACCGATATCTGCTTTTCCTTCACCGGTTTCCAGCAGCGCGGCGGCGGAACCGACGTGCATGCCGACGGCTGGGGCATCGCGTTCTTCGAGGGCAAGGGGGTGAGGCTGTTCCTCGACCCGCTGCCTTCCGCCCAGTCCCCCATCGCCGAACTGGTCCGGAAATATCCGATCCGTTCGCTGAACGTAATCGCGCATATCCGCAAGGCGACGCAAGGCGTGGTGACGCTGGAAAACACCCATCCCTTCATGCGCGAGCTGTGGGGGCGCTATTGGGTATTCGCGCACAACGGCAACCTGCCGCAGTTCCAGCCGCAACTGGACGGCAGCTTCCTGCCGGTCGGCAACACCGACAGCGAACTCATCTTCTGCTGGCTGCTGCAAAGCCTGCGCCAACGATTTGGCGATATCCCACCGGGTCGCGATGAACTGTTCGCCGCTTTGCACGAACTCATTCATCCGCTTTCCGGCATGGGCATCTTCAATTTCATGCTGTCCAATGGCGACTGCCTGTTCGCGCATTGCTCCACCGAGTTGAGCTACCTGCTCCGGCGCGCGCCGTTCAACGTCGCGCACCTGAAGGACGAGGATGTGATGGTGGACTTCAGCGAGCTGACGATGCCGGATGACCGCGCGGCGATCATCGCAACCCAGCCGCTGACCGACAACGAACCGTGGGTCACGATGCCGCCCGGATCGTTGTGGATGTTTCATCAGGGCATAGTGGTCAGCCAGCTCGCCACCCAGCCGAGCCCGATCAAATCACTTTCAGGCATCTCCGCGAGTTGAAATCTGTTGTCATGCCCTCATCTGGGCGACTTTGAATAGCTTGAGGAATACCATGAGCCACGCTCTGCATATCGTCTGCCCGCACTGCAATGCTGTTAACCGTGTCCCGTCCGGCAAGCTCGGCGAACAGCCAACCTGCGGCAAGTGCAAACAAAATCTGTTCACGGCCCATCCTGTCGAACTTGACGCCAACAACTTCATGCTGCACATCTCGCGCAACGACATCCCGGTGCTGGTGGATTTCTGGGCGCCCTGGTGCGGCCCGTGCCGGATGATGGCACCCGCCTTCGTGCAGGCGGCAGCGCAGCTCGAACCTCAGTTGCGACTGGCAAAACTGAATACCGAGGAAGCGCAGGAATTGGGTGCGCGCCACAATATTCGCAGCATCCCGACATTGGCTTTGTTCAAGGGCGGGCGCGAGCTGGCGCGTCAGGCCGGCGCGATGGATACAGGCGGGATCGTGCGCTGGGCACGCAGCAAAACCTGAACAGATGTTTCGTGACGATAAAGTGTTGAATCGCGAGCCTTGGACTTAGTAATAATTTTCGCTTCCTGTAAGCAGCCGTTCGCCAAGTGCTGCAAACGACACACTTCTGTCCATCGTAATTCCAGAAAGCGGATTGTCAACGTAGAACTAACCGGCGCACGACTGAATACGAGAAAGATGGAACATGATGTCACCTGGAACTGATTCGCGGCAGACAACCGTAGGCCACACCTCAATGGGC
This sequence comes from Gallionella sp., assembly GCA_049799235.1. GTDB lineage: Bacteria > Pseudomonadota > Gammaproteobacteria > Burkholderiales > Gallionellaceae > Gallionella. The sequence goes on along the minus strand of JBARHM010000589.1, from coordinate 6,739 downwards.
GGCTCTTTTACCAGCATCGTATCGAGAGTTACATCTTCAAGATCATCGTGTAGAAAATGCCTTCCTCCACAGTGCCGAGCATCACAGGAAGCGCGAATCCCCGGACCACACTCGCGCCAATCACAGATGCGACCAATATAGCGGCTTGCTGGATTTGCGAGAAATACGTCGGCACCTCTGTTCCTCGTTTGTGCGACCCCTTTCAACTTCCGTGCAGCAATAGCAAGAGAGGTTAAGTCCGCATCATCGTCTATGGTGACGAGGATGTCTGCATCCTTTGGGTTCGTCTTCTCTTTGGTGAGGGACCCAACAATGGCGATCCTCCTAACGCCTGGTATGGACACCGCCCGATCAATGAACCGCAATGTTTCGGCGATTAGAAACGCGCGGATGTCTGATTCCGCCTGTTGCATTCCAATGGCTTCGGAGTCGCTCACTATGATGACGAACGTTTGAGGTAACCGACCGCCGAGGAGCACAGCGACGAGGGTACCGGCAAGCGCCGCTTGCCGGCAACAACATGAGGGGCCGCGACGAACGCGAAGCCTCGCAGGACAAGTACACGGCATTGCCCGACCCGCTGCATGACAAGGGCGGCAAGCCCAAGAAGGTGGCGCGCTACCAGCCCGATGATTTCGACTACGACCAGCAGGCGGGAATCTGTATCTGCCCTGCCGGGAAACAGCTCTACAGCAACGGCAGCGACTGCACGATCAACGGCTATGCGGGGGTGAAGTTCCAGGGGGCGCAACGCGACTGCGTGCCCTGTACGCATCGTGATCGCTGTTTGCTTACGCCGCAAAAAACCAAAGTGCGGCAAGTGGCGTTCTTCCAGGGCAAGAGAGACGGAGAGAGCTACACCGACAAGATGAAAACCCGCATAGACAGCCCGGAAGGACGCATCCGGTACGGCCAGCGCTTCGCCACGGTGGAACCGGTATTCGGCAACCTGCGGCACAACAAACAACTCAACCGCTTCACGCTCAGGGGGCGAACGAAGGTGGACGCGCAGTGGAAACGCTACTGCCTGGTACACAACATTGAGAAGCTGGCGCATCATGGGTACGCGCAATAGAAGAGGGGAATAACACCCAGAACACACCCGTAGTTACATCATCAGCGAATGTAATTCTTTTACGCGAATCGCAGTAAAAATCACAGCCAGAATTTGAAGTTGAAACGGAAATGTTTCAGGTGGAAAAATTTGGCGCAAAAAAGGGTTTTTCAACAGCTTCAACGTCCGCGATGACGCGCACGAGCAAGCGCGCGAAGCCGCGCTTGCGAAGTGTCGCTGTCGATCGCGTGGTTGGGCACCAAGCGTTTTGTCATATTGGCTTTCCCGACGCATGGCTGGAGAAGAATGTAATCACGTGCCCCGCAGGCTCCTGGACGGTGAAGACCTCGTGATCGATGGCCCGGCGAGCCTCGATCGGTGATGGGGTGAGCCCCAAGGACGTGAATCGTTCGTGAGTTGAACGCAGATCATCAACCATGAGGTCGAACGAAGCCTCGGCAGCGTCGACCTTGTTTTTCTTCATCAATATCAAATGCGTGCCCCCGCGCATTTCGTAGACCGATACGTCCGGGCCGTCAAAGACTGGGCGCATTCCGATTGTGCGCATGAACTGAGCAGATTCCGCCATGCGGTCGGTCGGGAGGACGACATGCGCCACACCCACCGCAGGGCGTTGATCGTGCTCGGTCATGTTCTTGGTGCCCAACAGTTATTAGACGGACCCACCGGTCTGTACTATTAAAAATCGTGTGGAATGCATATTTTCGGTAAGCAATTGATTCATTGAAGCCCCCATTTTTATTGTTCCGCATATGCATAATAGTACAGGCAGAGTGGTTTTGTATAACGTTGCGCAATTTAACCACCACCAAGGAGTTACAGTTATGGGGTCAGCAACAGTCTAATCACCCCCTTCAAGCTAATACCAATACCCCACTACGCTTAATGGACCAGATTCATGAGGTGTGCCGCCGCAGACACTTAAGCGCACGAACAGAGGAAGCCTACCGTTTCTGGATTCGCCAGTTCATCTTCCATTTCGATAAACGTCATCCACGAGAACTTCGGGAAGGCGATGTAGCGCAGTTTCTAAACCACTTGGCTGTGGAACGGGAAGTATCCGCATCTACACAAACACAAGCACTCAACGCACTCGTATTTCTTTATCGGGATGTACTGGAAACACCCCTCGATAAAATGCCCGGCTTCAATCGTATTCAACAGCACCAGCGTATTCCGGTAGTGATGTCCCCTGGTGAGGTTTCAGCAGTCTTGGCGCATATGTCTGGCTCGACCGCACTTATGGCGCGCTTACTGTTTGGATCGGGGTTGCGTGTTGAGGAATGTTGCACCTTGCGCATCAAAGATATGGATTTTGCTTCGGCAATCGTCTCGGTTCGAAACGGCAAGGGTGCAAAAAGATCGCACCACAGTCCTTCCTGGCAGTTTGAAAGCTGACTTGCAGGTCACGCTTAAGGTTCCTAAGATATTCACTTTGCCGCAAAGCACTTTTGAATTGCAACAACCCAACGCAGGCTGTGCCTTACGTTCTACCAGGCCTGCCACCGCTGACAGAACTTTCTCGTGTCGTCGAACCATTCATGGAAATCGCTTGTATATCCATCAACGTCCGCAAGAAACTCCTGCTCTCCATTCGCGAGTGGATTAGGTTGCCGGGCTCGGCGCGACATTCGTGCCAATACGTCAGCGATGCCTTCAATCTGTGCGTAGCTCGTTAGCCAATCTTCCTTCGCCATTAGCGTCAATCCAGGTTGAGAAGAAATGGGAAGCTCGCTGAGCCTGTCTTTGATCGATTGATAGACAGTTTCACAATACTCATCCAGTGGCCGATGATGTACCGTAGCCCAGTTCCGAGCCAGCAGATGATCGTAGAACACATCAACGAGCACTCCGGCATAACGTCTCCGATTCACTGATACTCGCGAGCGGCTCCGCCGAAAGGCCGGCTGAAATTCTACGTAGCTATCTATGGCACGATGCAGGGCAACTCCCTTCGCCAGATCGTCAGGCAATACTCCAGGCAAGGGGCCTTTAATCCAGTCTCCGATGACCCCACCCACAATCAAGGCAGGTGTATCGCCGGCAAGCAATGCATGGGCCAGAAAATTCAAAATAGATCCTTCCGGATTATGGGGCCGGGTTGAGAATTGCTTTTTACACAGCCGATATTCGTTTTCATGCCGCTCCTTAAACATTAGAAACAGGTGACCATCCGCGTTGCGGAAACATCTTTACCTTGCGCTCCCGGCCCTCAGCGGTACTTCTCCTCACGCAATATATTGCCTTAAAGCAGCCACTGGCGGAAATCATTTGCATAGCCCGCAGCAGAAGGTGGTCACAGGCAGCTCACGATATGCACCGGAACTGCAATATTCTCCGAAACGTAAGTTCAACGCTTGAGGTAATCGCCTCGCGCACTTTTGGCGCAAGGTCCGTGTTTTCCGAGAAGTTAGAGCAAAAGGCGATTGACTTCAAGGGCATGGTTTGATTTCTTGTCCAAAGGGGCGAGAGAGATCATATCTCCTTCGACGGCAAACGTGACAGCAACCTGTGGCGCACCACGCGGCCCGGAAGGAACACCGCGTACAATGGAGCGCCCAGGGGAATGGTTATCCTTCGCCATCTTCTCCTTGCCTCGGAAGAGAAATGGCTTTATCTCGGTTCAGCGAGGGCGCGAGGGGCGAAGTCAATTTGACTTGTGCGGTTAAGGTACCTATCCTTTGGCGGCTAGCCTTCCGGGCGCCCCGGGGGCTGGCGTTCCCACACGTTCCACTGAAGGAGGTGCTTCCATGGCAGACGTGAGCACAATCACCGGAATTCGCAAGATATTCTCCGATTCAACGTCCCTTACCAAAGGTCCGCAGGGCGGCTACGCTTTTGCGGCGTCGAGTTACGTCTTCGAACCGTCGGTCATCTGGGCACACGCAGTGTTGGAGGGGGTCCGTGAAATCGGCAGCAACGCAGGCAGAGGGGGATATGCGTTTGTTAGCTCTTACACCCAAGCCGGTCAGGTGAAATACACGGGTAATGAGCGTGGCATCATGAAGAATGACTGCACGAACGTCACGTTCGGCCTTGAGGCCGTCGACTGCCAAGCCCGGATGATCGGCGTCATCTACTTCCTTACGACGCTTAACTTCAAACTGGGGAAGTTGCCCGACGGGCGGCAATTCGTGAGCGCCGTGGTGTCAGACGGGGGGCAGGACGACATGGGGCAGGCCGGAGCAGCTGGCGACTTCGGACGTGAGAGGCGGACCATGGTCGTCCTCTACGACAGGACGTCGGGCGTGATCGTGCACACCCACCAGTGCGTCAGCCTCGGAAGGACCAAGCACATGACGAAGAGCCAGCTTGAACGGGACGCGCGGCAGACCATGCAACAGATGGCCGCCGGGCGTCCTCTTCCCAAGGACGTGTCCGTCCTGCACGTCGACCCGCATGCGATAGACGCGGAGCGTCACTACCGGGTCGACCCGAAGCGGCGCGTCATGGTGAAGACACCCATCCGCAAACCGCCGGCGGAAGTCAAGGCCAAGCCGCGTGCCCGGAAAGGAAGCCGGATGAAGTAGAGCTGTTTCCGCCGCCCCTCCCTCTTACTGCTCGAATGAATTACGTCAGCTATTGGCAACATAGCAGCCCTCCACCAAGTACTGCTAATGGCACATTGCTGCTGGCCGCGATAGACGGCTATGGCCCCAAGTAATTGCTAGCATTTCCCAATTTAGAAGCCTATTATTATTTGCAAAGGTGCAGTGATGTCTTGCCCTATCCTTATCTATTCATCTTTCTGCAACGGAAGGAGACGATTATGAACACAGCAGATATGTTAATTCACGTTCATCCGGAGTTGGATGCTAAAGCTAGAACCCATTTGGAGAAATGGGTTGCCGGGCGTGTTGGAGTTGATTGTGCAGAATTTAACCATCACGCACATCCCCATGCATTGATTGTGAAGTATGATCCTGACGCAGTTCAAGGTATGCAGATATTGAATATGGTGCGTAAAGTTGATCCGGTGGCAACTATAGTTGGCTTGTAATCCTGACAAGCGCTGTTCGTTGCCGCCGCTCCGCAGCAATCGACCATCCCTTGCGACTGCTGCCTATAGCCACCATCCATTCTTGCCACAAAACATCAGCTTCGATACAACAGATGCCCTGTGAATCACTGGTTTCAGGAATGGGCAAGCCGGTACTTTCCAACCTTGGTGCTGAACCACACGATCACGTCGTCCACATAGGTGAACACCACCGGGATCACGAGGAGGCTCAGGAAGGTCGAGGTGATCAATCCTCCGATCACGACGATCGCCATCGGCGAGCGGAAACTTCCATCGCCCGAGCCCAGGTCGAGCGCCACCGGCAGCATGCCAGCGCCCATCGCCATCGTCGTCATCACGATCGGCCGCACGCGTTTCCTGCACGCATCGAGCAGCGCTTCGGCGCGGCTCATGCCGCGCTCGCGGCGCGAAACGATCGCGTATTCCACCAGCAGGATGGAGTTCTTGGTCGCGATCCCCATCAGCATGATGAGTCCGATCATCGATGGCATCGAGATCGCGGTGCGGGTCAGGAACAGCGCCAGGAACGCGCCGGGAATGGACAGCACCAGCGCCACCAGTATCGTGGCCGGCTGCATGAAGTCCTTGAACAGCAGCACCAGCACGATGTAGATGCAGAGCACGCCGGTGAACATCGCAAGACCGAAACTCGCGAAAAGTTCTTTCATCGCTTCGGCATCCCCGATCGGCACCATCTCCATGCCGGACGGCATGTTCCTGATGGACGGCAATGCTGCCACGGCTGCCTGCACCTTGCCCAAAGGCTGCCCGGCCAGTTCTGTGTCAAAGGCGATATTGCGTTGCCGGTCATAGCGGTCGATCTGGGACGGGCCGCTTTCCAGGCTGAAGGCAGCCACATTGCCCAGCATCACCGGCCCGCGCGCGCCCTTAACCACCAGACGGGAAAGCAGCCCGATATCCTGGCGCGCGTCATCACGCAGTTTCACGATGATAGGCAGTTGCCGGTCCGGCAGGTTGAGCTTGGCCAGAGACTGGTCATAATCACCAATGGTCGCCACGCGCAAAGTCTCGGCGATCTCGCTGGAGGTCACCCCAAGATCGGCTGCGCGCGCGAAGTCCGGGCGCACCACCACTTCCGGACGCAGTAAGCTGGAATTGGACACCACGTTTCCGATGCCCGGGATCGTGCGCAGCTCCTGCCCCACCTTCAAGGCATGCGCATTCAGCTGCCCGCTGTTTTCGCCGGTCAGCACCAGCTGGTATATGTCCGCAGACGAACCCATGCCGACCTTGACGCGCACTCCGGGCAAGGCCGTCATCGCGTCGCGCAACTGGTCCTCGATCTGCTGTTTCCTGAGCGTGCGTTCTGAACGCGGCTTGAGCTGGATAGAAAGCGTCGCCTTGCGCGCCTCGGCCACTCCGGCCGGCTCGAACGCATTGCCTCCGGTAGCACCTCCGCCGATCGCGGTATAGACCAGCGTCACATTCGGGTTCTGCATGATGATGCCGCGCGCCTGCTCTGCCAGCGCATAGGTCTGCCCGAACCTGCTCCCCGGCGGCAGGGTCACCGTCAGCTGGGTCTGCGACTGGTTGTCCTTGGGTTGGAATGCCGTCGGCAACGTCCCGGCCAATCCAAATGAACCGGCAAAGAACACCGCCGTCACGGCCAGCGTGGTCTTGCG
>JBARHM010000588.1:0-14127 GCA_049799235.1 Gallionella sp. | reverse complement strand
GTTGTCAAAATACGACAACCAAGTGGCTGGTTATGTTTTGGTCCATTGCTGGACCGGTCTTACTCAAAGTAAATCACTTGCATGATTTGTTTCGACTTTGTGTAAGTACTGCTATTTTTAAAGTCGTTCCCATGTAAAAAAACACGGAAACTTCCCAAAAACCAAGTACCTACACTCGTCGGTTGTTCGTTTGTTTGTTAAAGAACGGCTGCCCGGAAAAACTGCGGGTCAGCGAAGAGGTGCGCATTATAGTGATGGAAAAGCTCCCGTCAACACTTTTCTGAAATATTTTGATAATAATTTCGGTTAGGCCGCAGAGGCCGGTTTTCCCTACAATGCAGCTTCACTTGAAAAGCTAAAGGGTGCCTCTAAAAAATGTCACTGATCACGCTGGGCATCGAATCCTCTTGCGACGAGACCGGTATCGCGCTCTACCAGACGGGGCGCGGCTTGCTGGCGCACGCGCTGCACACGCAAGTCGCGATGCACAACGAATACGGCGGCGTTGTTCCCGAGCTCGCCTCGCGTGATCACGTGCGGCGCGTCATCCCGCTGGTGCGCCAGGTGATGCGTGAAGCCGACGTGTCGCTATCGAGCATAAACGCGATCGCCTATACGCAAGGGCCTGGGTTGGGCGGCGCACTGCTGGTCGGGGCCAGCGTAGCAAGTGCGCTGGCTTATGCACTCGATATTCCCACCATCGGCATACATCACATGGAAGGACATCTGCTGTCGCCTTTGCTGTCCGATCCTGCACCGGAATTTCCATTCGTTGCATTGCTCGTATCGGGCGGACACACCCAACTGATGCGCGTGGACGGCGTGGGACGCTACGCCTTGCTCGGCGAGACACTGGATGACGCAGCCGGTGAAGCCTTCGACAAGAGCGCGCAACTGCTGGGACTGGGATATCCGGGCGGCCCCGCGCTGGCAAAGCTCGCCGCACTCGGCCGCTCCGGCCAGTACAAACTGCCGCGTCCGATGCTGCACAGCGGCGATCTGGAATTCAGTTTCAGCGGGTTAAAAACTGCAGTGCAGACGCTGGTGAAGCAAAGCGGCGATGCTGGAAAGATCCGGGATGAACAAACCCGCGCCGACATCGCCTGCGCCGTGCAGGAGGCCATCGTCGATGTGCTGGCACACAAGGCGCGCGCCGCTCTGGCACAGACCGGATTGAATCAATTGGTCGTGGCGGGCGGTGTGGGCGCGAATCAGCTGTTGCGCAACCGCCTGACCGAAAGCATCGGCAAGCGCGGCGGAAAAGTATTTTATCCCGACCTGGAATTCTGCACCGACAACGGCGCGATGATCGCCTTCGCCGGTGCGTTAAGACTTTCGCAACAGCAAGTCAAAAAAGATTACCGCTTTAACGTCAAACCGCGCTGGAACCTGCAGGAAATCGTTCTGCAGAGTTAACCGGCTTTTTTGCTGCCTATCCTGCTTTCTTTCCCTGCCAGCAAATTCTGAATATTGTTCTTGTGCCGCCAAATCAGCAATAGCGACATGATGCCCGATGCCAACACCCACTCTCGTGGCAAGCCAAGCAACACCGCGTATACAGGCGTAGCAACCGCAGCGACCAAGGCAGACAACGAAGACAAGCGAAACACCGCTGCAATCAACAGCCAAGTCGCCAACCCGCCCAATCCCAACCAGACATTCAGTGCGAGCAACACGCCCAAAGCCGTTGCCACACCCTTGCCACCCTTGAAGCGCAGGAAGACCGGAAACACGTGCCCGAGAAATACCGCCAGAGCGACCGCAGCTACCAGCATCAGGAAATTCTCGTCCTGCGGAGCGAAATGCCGCGCCAGCCACACTGCCAGCCAACCCTTTGCTGCATCGCCGAACAGCGTCAACGCCGCGGCCGCTTTCTTGCCGCTGCGCAACACATTGGTCGCACCGGGATTGCCGGAACCATAGGTACGCGGATCGGCAAGGCCAAATAACTTGCTGGTTATGACTGCAAAAGAGATCGAGCCCAACAGATATGCGGCGATCACAAAAACTATGGTCAACATCGGGAATACCTTAGAATGCGGAGCCGGCGGATTCTACTTCAATCCTGCCAAGCTACCAATAAGCGCGTGCCGTCACACTCTTGATAACCGTCACGAGCCGTTCAAGTGCAAGGCGCCGCACAGCGAATGACGAAGACATATCGAATAGATAGGCGAGGAATGAGCGAGCATGCAACGACGCAATTGAACGGCACGGTAGGTTATTAGCATGGACATCATTTTTCTGCGCGAACTCAAGGTCACCACGTTGATCGGCATCTATGAACGTGAAAAGATCGTGCCGCAAACCTTGCAGATCGACCTCGACATCGCGCTGCCCAACAGCCGCGCCTGCATCAGCGACGACATCAAAGATGCGCTGGATTATGCCGATGTCGCGCAACACCTCCAGACCGTGCTGAGCGAGGGACATTTCTCCTTGATGGAAACCCTGGCCGAACACATCGCACAGATCATCCTCAAGGACTTCAATGCCCCGTGGGTCAAAGTCAGCGTCGCCAAACTGCAAGCGATCCGCAACTGCAAGATGGTCGGGATCAGTATTGAGCGCGGGCAAATAAAATAATGTCGTCAAATTCACGTTATGTTCGCTAAGCGATCAGGAGAATACTGGTGATTACGCTTAATAGCGAACAGGGATTGATCAATGTCGAAAATTGGGAGGATATCGAAACACGCCCTGGTTTCATCACCAATCTAAATCCTTCAGAACACCAGCTTGAATCGATCATCGGACGGTATCTATTCAAAGAAAAAATTAGGTGTGGATTATCAAATTGCCACACACCTCATGCGAAAGGCTACATTGTCAAAACGAAAGGTGGGCAATCTACAAACATCGGAAAGGACTGCGGGAAAAAGTATTTCGGTGTTGACTTCGAAGACCTCTCGAAAAAATTCGACCGTGACATCAAAGAAAAAGAATACCGGGATCAACTCTATAGTTTCAGTTTTCAAATTGAGGAACTTGAGCGAACAATTTCCGATTTACGCAAGAAAGAGCGCGGTGCAGATTGGGTTTATAAGAAAACTCGGCCATTAGTTTCCACAGGAAAAGATTGTCCTGAAGTAATCGTTCGTCGAATATCTACGATGATCAAAACTGGAACCAACACCCTATCGGTTCAGCGAGAAGCTACTCAAGAGGAAACCGAAACTTTGGAAGCCATGCAAAACCGAAAGGTTCCTCGCCCGCATTTTATAGAAGAACCCATCGCCGAAATAGATGGCATCCAAACGATGTATCCTGAGAACGACCTAAAAGAGTTGTTGGTACGCGACTTGGAAGAAAATCTTCAAGTCTTCAAAGGCAAAGACATAGATTCACTAAGCTTCGATGAACTTCGTCACTGGGCTAAATGGATAAACAGTGTCGAAAGCATTCTGGAAACAGCAACGATGGCCGTGTCACTTGGCAATACTTTACTTTCTCGAAGTAACCTTGAACCATTCAGCCAGATTCTATCCACACGTGATGATATAGCTCTTTTCCGTTCATATTTAAAAGAGTTATGAGTAGCACCCCTGTGCGCCTCGATCAGCCGCAAGTGAGCGGAGGTTTAGGCGAGCACTGATGAAACAACTAGCCATTCGACTAAGCTGGCAAACGACGCCAGCCAAGTCGCTGGTTATGTTTGAGCGCGTAGCGCGAGTTCCGCAGCCGCCTGACCAGTCGAGCAACGCAGGGTACCCCGCAGCGGCGGCAAACCGGGGGCGACTTCTTTTGGTTACTTTTCTTGGCAAGACAAGAAAAGTGACTAGCTGCCGGGCTACCCCCGGCGAAGTTGTCTTGGCTTAGGGCGCCTAGAATCAGAACCCGCCACACGATTGTCCAAGTAAGAAAATTCGAAAAGGTATATGCTATTTAACCTGAACTTCTAGCTGAAATTGCTAGGGAGGTGTTAAATGACCCAAGCGCGCATGGTTACCATCGACGGCAACGAGGCCGCCGCTTATATCGCCCACATGACCAACGAAGTGATCGCGATCTATCCGATCACTCCTTCTTCGCCAATGGGAGAATATTCCGAAACATGGTCATCCCAAGGCCTCAAAAATCTGTGGGGCACCGTTCCGGAAGTCATCGAGATGCAGAGCGAGGGCGGTGCGGCCGGGACGATACACGGCGCGCTGCAAACCGGTTCCCTGGCCACCACGTTCACGGCATCGCAGGGCTTGTTGCTGATGATCCCCAATATGTACAAGATCGCCGGCGAACTCACGCCCTTCGTGATGCACGTGGCGGCGCGCTCGCTGGCGGCACAGGGCCTGTCGATCTTCGGCGACCACAGCGACGTTATGGCGGCACGCTCGACCGGCTTTGCCTTTCTCGCCTCGAATTCGGTGCAAGAGGCGATGGACCTGGCGCTGATCGCCCAGGCGGCGACGCTGGAGGCGCGCGTACCGATCCTGCATTTCTTCGACGGTTTCCGAACTTCCCACGAAGTGGCCAAGATCGAACAGGTGCCGGTTGAAGTGGTACGCGAAATGATAGACGACGAACTGGTGTTCGCACATCGCAACCGTGCCATGACGCCGGACCATCCATTCATACGCGGCACGTCGCAAAACCCTGACGTCTATTTCCAGGCACGCGAGTCGGTCAATCCGTTCTACCAGCGCATGCCCGAGATCGTGCAGAGAGCCATGGACAAGTTCGCCGGACTGACCGGACGCCAGTATCACCTTTATGAATATGCCGGTGCGCCGGATGCCGAACGTGTGATCATCTTGATGGGCTCCGGCGCGGAAGCGGTGGAGGAAGTCGTCGGCCACATCAATCATCAGAACGAAAAGACAGGCGTGGTGAAGGTGCGTTTGTTCCGCCCGTTCGCGGCAGACGAGTTGATCAAGGTCATTCCTGCCACGGCAAAACGCATCGCCGTAATGGATCGGACCAAGGAGCCGGGAGCTGACGGCGAGCCGCTCTACAAGGATGTGGTGACGGCAATCAGCGAAGCCTACACCAGCGGCGCGGGCAAGTTCAGCACTTTCCCGCGCGTGGTGGGCGGACGCTATGGTCTGTCCTCCAAGGAATTCACGCCGGGCATGATCAAGGGCGTATTCGACGAACTGAAAAAGGACCAGCCGAAAAACCATTTCACTATCGGCATCTTCGACGACCTCAGCCACACCAGCCTGGAATGGGACGCGGATTTCCGCACCGATGCCGGTCGCGGCGTGACGCGCTGCATGTTCTATGGCCTCGGCGCGGACGGCACGGTGGGCGCCAACAAGAACACCATCAAGATCATGGGCGAAGAAACCGATCTCTACGGCCAGGGTTATTTCGTATACGACTCGAAAAAGGCCGGCGCCGCGACCATCTCACACCTGCGCTTCTCGCCCCATCAGATACATTCTCCCTACCTGATAGCCGACAACGAGGCGAATTTCATCGGCTGTCATCAGCCGGTATTTCTGGATCGCTACGAAATGCTGGACTCCGCTGCCGAAGGCGCGGTGTTCCTGGTCAATACACCAACAACGCCTGACATGGTGTGGCAGCACCTGACGCGCAAGATGCAGCAGCAGATCATAGACAAGAGGATCGAATTCTATGTGATCGACGCCTATGCCATCGCCAGGCAAACCGGCATGGGCAACCGCATCAACACCATCATGCAGACCTGCTTCTTTGCGATATCCGGGGTGCTGCCGCGCGGTGTGGCGATCGAGAAGATCAAATACGCCGCCGAGAAGTCCTACAGTAAGAAAGGACGTGCGGTGGTCGAAGCAAACTGGAAGGCCATCGATGAAACGATCGCCAACCTGCACAAGATCGCCGTGCCGGCAACCGTGAGCAGCACCCGCGAGATGCCGGAAGCCGTCCCTGCATTTGCGCCGGAATTCGTGCGCAAGATCACCGCCGAGATCATGTCCGGACGCGGTGACCGCCTGCCGGTGAGCGCGCTGCCGAATGACGGCACCTGGCCTACCGGTACTGCGATGTGGGACAAGCGCAATCTGGCCCAGGAGATCCCGGTATGGGATGAGGAGTTATGCATACATTGCGGCAAATGCCCATTCGTCTGTCCGCACACTGCTATCCGCAGCAAGTTGTTTTCTGCTGATTTGACCAAGGACGCACCGCCGACATTCAAGCACGTACAAGTCAAGGGCAAGGACTTCGAGCAGGGCATGCACATCAGCTATCAGGTCGCACCAGAAGACTGCACCGGTTGCACGCTGTGCGTCGAAATCTGCCCGGCGGTTTCCAAGGTTGATGGCCACAAGGCGCTGGAAATGCGCCCGATGGCGCCGCTGCGTGAACAGGAACGCAGAAACTTCGAGTTCTTCCTCACGCTGCCGGAATACGATCGCACCCAATTAAAAGCCACCACCATCAAGGGCGCAATGATGATGCAGCCGCTGTTCGAGTTCTCCTCCGCTTGCATCGGCTGCGGCGAAACGTCCTATATCCGTCTGGCCAGTCAGCTGTTTGGCGACCGCATGGTGGTCGCCAACGCGACCGGTTGCTCGTCGATCTACGGCGGCAACCTCCCCACCACACCCTATTGCATGAATGCCGAAGGACGCGGTCCGGCCTGGAACAACTCATTGTTCGAGGACAATGCCGAGTTCGGCTTGGGGTTCCGCGTCAGCATCGACAAGCATGCCGAACATGCCGGCGAACTATTGGAGCAACTGAAAAACAAGATTGGCGGCGAACTGACGGAAGCGATACTCAACGCCGATCAGACCACTGAAGCGGGCATCTTCCAGCAGCGCGAACGGGTAGCGGAATTGCGCCACAAGCTGACCGGCATAGCTACTGCCGCGGCGCGCCAACTGGAAAGCCTGGCCGAATATCTGGTGAAGAAAAGCGTGTGGATCATAGGCGGCGATGGCTGGGCTTACGACATCGGCTTCGGCGGTCTAGACCACGTCATTTCCACAGACCGCAACGTCAATATCCTGGTGCTCGACACCGAGGTCTATTCCAATACCGGAGGGCAGATGTCCAAGGCAACCCCGCGCGGTGCAATAGCAAAATTCGCTTCCGGCGGGAAGCACACCGGCAAGAAGGATCTGGCGCAGATCGCGATGAGCTATGGACACGTCTACGTTGCACATGTGGCCTACGGTGCGAAGGATACCCACACGCTGAGGACCTTCCTCGAAGCGGAGTCCTACGACGGCCCGTCGCTGATCATCGCTTACAGTCCCTGTGTCGAGCACGGCTACGTCATGGGCAAGCAGCACCAGCAACAGGAACTGGCGGTCAAGTCCGGCCACTGGCCGCTGTTCCGCTATGATCCGCGGCGCGCGCAGGAAGGCAAGAATCCGCTGTCGCTGGATTCGCCGAAGCCCTCGGTGCCCTACCGCGAGTTCATCCAGAACGAGCCGCGCTTCCGCGGGCTGCTGCGGGAAATGGATGATGACGGTGGCGAGGTTCAGGCATTCTACGAGAACGAGCTGCAGAAGCGCTTCGCCATTTACGAGCAGATGGCGAGTGAATCCGGCAGTGGCGCCAAGGACGACACTAAGAAACCGGTCGATGCATGACCAATTCACAAATGTCCGGTACAAAACTTCACAGCCCCGTTGGTGCAGGTCAACCTCTACCAATATCAACCACCTTTTGGTAACTGCTCAGGTCAAATCGGGCCGGCTTGGCTCGACGGCTACGATTTCAGCGTTGCTTCCGCATGTACACTAATACTGGGAAATAGTATTTCCTGTTTCATTCCATGGTTTCTTATATGAAGTCCCTTCGTTGTTCAACTGTATAATTCCTGTTCGCCAAGTGATGAATAACCACCAAATCTGATTTATGTCTCAAAGCAATAAACTATCAATTCAGTTGACCCAACTGGCTGCAACCCCTTGGTTCAACCTCTCAGTAGTAATAAGCCTTTGGTTTTTTGCCTGCTTCTGGAATTTTGGCAAGGCATTTCACATGGATGACACTGGGCATTTAGAAATTGCTCACTGGATTGCCGCCAATCCTTGGCGACCAATGAGCGGTATGCTTAGTTGGGGTGAGGATTTTCAGCCTATTTACAATACAAACCAGCCGCATCTTTATTTTTATTTGATGGCTATATGGGGAAGCCTATTTGGTTGGACAGAGACATCAATGCACTTACTGATGTCGTTCTTTACGTTTTGGGCAATCTATGCGTTTTATCGGATAGCGAATTTTATTTCCCCTGACTCTGGAATCATACCCACTGCTTTATTTGCGCTCAGCCCGGCTTTTGTTGTCGGGCAAAACTCAATGGTAGACATACCGCTGATAGCAGTCTGGATTGAATTTTATTGGGCGCTTCTGAATCCGAAGTTAAATGAGCGCAACAGATACCTGATCGGAGCCTTGCTCTGTTCGGCCGCGCTGTTGATCAAGTACACAAGCTTGGTTTTGTTGCCGGCATTGGTATTTCTCATGATTCTTCGCAAGCAGTATAAGCAGCTTGTCTGGGGGCTGTTGCCGATTATCATCCTTGCAATTTGGTCAGCTTTCAATTTTTATGATTACGGCGGTTTTCACATTCTTGAGCGAAACATCGGTAACCGGACATCCCCATATTCAGAACTTGCCATTTCATGGCTAAGGGTTCTCGGCGCAATCACTCCATTTGCAGTTCTTGCTTTTATT
This sequence comes from Gallionella sp., assembly GCA_049799235.1. Taxonomy (GTDB): domain Bacteria; phylum Pseudomonadota; class Gammaproteobacteria; order Burkholderiales; family Gallionellaceae; genus Gallionella. The sequence goes on along the minus strand of JBARHM010000588.1, from coordinate 5,505 downwards.
GCGATGATCTATCGATCCACTTCAGTTATTAGCAGATGTGCATGGCTGCTGATGTCCATATTTAATTTGCTGACGTTTTCCATTATTTTCTGGTTTTTCATAGCCTCACCTTCAGATGATGTTGCAATCAACATTTTGCTGAAGTGGTTATTCCTGATCAATGGTGCTGCCCTGATTTTATTGATTGTGACAAATGCACTAAACAAGGTAATAAATGACGATTTGAATATTACTCAATTGACATTGCTGTATTGGCTTGTATCTTCAGCGATATTCATTATTGCCCTTGCGCCATTTATGGCAACAAGACATGTTCTATTAGTCATTCCTCCAATTGTTTTATTGCTGTATTTTTGGGTCATAGACGGAGACAAGGCGCGTAAATTTGTAATGGCTGTAATTATTTTGAATCTTATGGTTACAAGCCTGCTAGCAATGGCAGACTGTTGGTATGCTGATATTTACAGACGGTATGCCACATTGATTGCTGATAGCCTGCCGAAGCAGTCGACGATCTGGTTTGATGGAAACTGGGGGTGGCAATGGTATGCATCCCAATCGGGCATGCAACAATTTAGTTTGATTGATGAGCGCCCTAAACCCAAGGCTGGTGATTTTATCGTCTCGCCTCAGAGAGTCTGCTGTAAATTGCCTACCCCCAGGGAGATTAAACTTGAACTGTATCAAAAAATCATTATTCCACGAGATTCTCGCGTTTCTCACTTTGCGTCTTCGAGATTTTATTATACTGTTCAACAAGCTTGGGGCTATTATAATATTCCCATAGAACAGTTTGTAATTTTGCGGGTTTTGGATGAGCAAGCCGGCAGTTAGCTTTACATTTCGTACAGCCTGATCTTTGAAACAAGTACAGATCGGGAGTCAAATTCGAACTTCTTCATTTGGTATATTCTGTTGAAAAACTCCTTCGAATTTTGATGTTGCGGATGGTAGTTGAAACCGCTGTTACTTTATTTTGGCGAAACAAAAGAAAGTAACTGATAGAACTACTTGCCATCTGACTAACCCAGCAAAAGACGCTGGGTAAGTCATTGGTTAAAGCTGCCGGGCTACCCCCGGCAAAGTTGGTTCACTCAACCCTCTCCCACAAGGGGAGAGGGGGGTTGTGCTACCGGCAACAGACAACGAAGTTATCCCCCCGGATGTGCCTCCCCCAGCTTCCGCCAGGTATCCAGCAAAGTATCCGGGTTCAGCGACATCGACTGTATGCCGATCTCCATCAGCCACAGCGCAAAGTCGAAATGATCTGACGGCCCCTGTCCGCAGATACCCACATATTTGTCCAGCCGGTTGCAGGTGCTGATGGCCATCTCCAACAGTCGTTTGACCGAAGCATCGCGTTCGTCGAAGCGGTTCGCCACCAGGCTGGAATCCCGATCCAGCCCCAATGTCAGTTGGGTCAGGTCGTTCGAGCCTATCGAGAAGCCGTCGAAATATTGCAGGAACTCTTCGGCCAGCAGCGCGTTGGACGGGATCTCGCACATCATGATCAGACGCAAGCCGTTTTCGCCACGCTTCAAACCGTTTTGCGCGAGCAGTTCGACGACTTCACGCGCCTCTTGCACCGTGCGCACGAACGGCACCATGATCTCCACATTAGTGTAGCCCATACCCTCGCGGACCTTTTTCATCGCGCGGCATTCCAGCTCGAAGCAATCCCTGAAACTCTGTGCGACATAGCGTCCCGCTCCGCGAAAACCCAGCATGGGATTTTCTTCGATCGGCTCATACAACTCGCCACCCAGCAGTTTGCGGTATTCGTTGGACTTGAAGTCCGACAGGCGCACGATGACGGGCTTGGGCCAGAATGCTGCGGCAAGCGTGGAAATCCCCTCGGTCAATTTTTCCACATAGAAGACCAATGGATCGGTGTAGCCTCGCGATTGCTTCAACACCGCAGCCTTGAGTTCTGTGGGCAGGGTTTTAAACTGCAGCGCTGCCTTGGGGTGTATGCCGATGAGGTTGTTGATGACAAATTCCAGTCGCGCCAAACCGATGCCGGCGGAGGGGATTTGCGCAAACTCGAAAGCCAGCGTGGGGTTGCCCACATTGAGCATCAGTTTGACCGGCAATGGCGGCAAAGCTTTTTCATCCTGCCGGGTGACCTCAAATGGCAGCTTGCCCCGATAGACGAATCCGGTGTCACCTTCCGCGCAGGAAGCAGTGACGATTTCATCTTCGGTGAGTACTTCCGTTGCACGGCCGCAACCGACGATAGCCGGGATACCCATTTCCCGCGCGATGATCGCGGCATGGCAGGTGCGTCCGCCGCGATTGGTGATGATGGCTGACGCCTTCTTCATCACCGGCTCCCAGTTGGGGTCGGTCATATCTGTGACCAGCACATCGCCCGCTTTCACCTTGCCCATTTCGGCGGCACTCGCCACCAGGCGCACCGGTCCAATGCCGATCTTCTGGCCGATGGCGCGACCTTCGATCAGCACTTCGCCGCGCTGCTTGAGACGGAATTTTTCCGCACCGCCGGCAGCAACCTGGGACTGAACCGTTTCCGGACGCGCTTGCAGGATGTAGAGCTTGCCGTCCAGGCCGTCCTTGCCCCATTCGATATCCATCGGCCTTCCATAATGCTGCTCGATGGCCATTGCATGTCTTGCCAATTCCAAAACTTCCTTATCGTTCAGCGAAAAACTGTCGCGCTCTTTCTGGGGTACCTCTTCGATACTCGTGGAACGTCCGGCGGTGCGGTCTTCGCGGAACACCATGCGTTGCTGTTTGGAACCGATGCTGCGGCGAACCAGTGCGGGAAAGCCTGCGGCAAGCTGCTGCTTGTGGACGTAGAATTCATCAGGATTCACCGAGCCCTGCACCACCATTTCACCCAAGCCATATGAAGATGTGATGAACACCACGTCGCGAAAACCGGATTCGGTGTCCATCGTGAACATCACGCCGGACGAGCCCAGATCGGAACGCACCATGCGCTGCACCCCCGCCGACAGCGCGACAGAGGAATCTGTATAGCCGGTGTGCACACGATAGGAAATGGCTCTATCGTTATAAAGCGAGGCAAATACTTCCCTGATCGCGTGCAGGATATTGTCTATGCCGTGGATATTCAGAAAAGTCTCCTGTTGTCCGGCAAAGGAAGCGTCCGGCAGGTCTTCTGCTGTAGCGGATGAACGCACCGCGAAACTGGCATCGCTGCCCGCCGCGAGCTTGGTGTAATGCTGGCGTATCTCTTCCTCCAGGCGTGGTGGCAGAGAGGCTGACGATATCCAGCCGCGAATTCCCGCACCGCTCTTGGCCAGCGCGTTCACGTCTTCCACATCCAGAGCTTCCAGCGTTTGCCTGATGCGCTGGTCGAGGCCATTGTTCTTCAGGAAATCGCGATAGGCCTCCGCCGTAGTGGCAAAACCGCCGGGCACGCATACACCGGAGGCACTGAGATTGCTGATCATCTCGCCCAGCGAAGCATTTTTGCCGCCAACCTGTTCTATGTCAGCCATGCCCAGCGACTGAAATGGAATCACATAGGGTTGCATGCATGTTCTCCTGTCATGTTTAATTTATTGGACTACTACAGGCTATTTCAATAGCCTGAGTAACACTCATTCTTTTTTATTGATTGCCTGGATTATTTGAACTGCGATTTCCTCAATCGAGCGTGACGTCATATCGAACCATTTTATGCCCTCGCGTCGCATCAAACGTTCGGCGGAAGCAACTTCCTGGCGGCATGTGTCCAATGCGGCATATTTGCTGTCCGGTCGGCGTTCCTGGCGTATCTTATGCAGTTGCTCCGGGGCGATGGTTAGCCCAAACAACTTGTCGCGGAAGGGCAATACGGTATCCGGCAGGCGGTCGCGTTCGAAATCTTCCGGTATCAGCGGGTAGTTCGCCGCCCGAAGGCCGAATTGCATGGATAGGTACAGGCTGGTCGGGGTCTTGCCGCAACGCGACACGCCGACCAATATCACGTCGGCATTTTTCAGGTCGGCATCCGAAATGCCGTCATCGTGAGCAATGGCAAAACTCATTGCAGCAATGCGGTTAACGTATTCACGGCTGGCCTGGCCATGGGTGCGGCCGACAGTATGCGCCGACCGTACGCCCAGCTCTTTTTCCAGCGGCGCGATAAATGTCTCAAAAATGTCCAGAAACAATGCATCCCCCTGGCGCAGCATCGCGCCTATTTCCGGGTTCATCATGGTCAAAACAACCAAAGGACGGATACCATCTTGTTCGCGTACTTCGTGGATGCGCTGCAGACATTCCGCAACCTTTTCCGGATTGTCCAGAAAAGGAAAACGTATCTGGCGAAAGTTTATTCCCTCAAATTGGGAGAGCAGACCCCTGCCCAGGGTTTCGGCAGTGATACCGGTACCATCCGAAACATAGATAATCGTGCGGCTGGATACTGTCGTCATGCCTGCATGCCCATGCTGCATGGATTTGATTTTTTGGCTGGAGATTTCACCTGATCGCTTTCATTTTGATCATCTCCATATTCATCGCCGTATGCAGTGAGAACAGGGGATGATGATTTCGTTCCTTGCAATTCCATAAATCGGCGTCATTCAACTTTGCTGGCAAGCTTATAATCTTTGTTAAGCTGCTTGGGCGCAACAAACAATCATCCGCGAGGATGATGCTGTGCATGCAGTTGTTTCAACCGCTCCCGCGCGACGTGGGTGTAAATCTGCGTAGTTGAAATATCCGCATGACCCAACAACATCTGTACCACGCGCAAATCCGCACCATGATTCAACAGGTGGGTGGCGAATGCATGGCGCAGCGTGTGCGGCGAGAGCGGCTTGCTTAGTCCGCCATGCTTGGCATGCTTCTTGATCAAATGCCAGAACATCTGCCGTGTCATACCTTCGCCTCGGGCCGTCACGAACAGCGCGTCACTCATCTGCTTGCCCAACAGCACTTCGCGGCTATCCGCCAGATAGCGGCGAAGCCAGTCCAGCGCTTCTTCGCCCAGCGGCACCAGGCGCTCCTTGCTGCCCTTGCCCATCACACGCACCACGCCCATGTCCATGCTCACTTGCGTGATACGCAAGGTTACCAGTTCCGACACGCGCAAGCCGGTGGCATACAGCACTTCGAACATGGTGCGGTCGCGCAAACCCAACGGGGTTTGACTGTCCGGCGCATCGAGCAGTTGCTCGATGTCCTGTTCGGTAAGACTCTTGGGGAGGTTGCGTGGCAGCTTGGGTGTGTCGATCTGCAACGTCGGATCGGCAGCGATCTTGCCCTGCCTGAGCAGGTAACGAAACAGCCGCTTGAGACTGGAGATATTGCGCCCGGTGCTACTGGGTCTGGCTTTTTGCACGACGACCAGATGAGCAAGATAGCCTTGTATGTCGCCGTGCGTGGTTTGGATGATGGACAGGCCGCGCTGCTGCTCCAGCCATGCCGCGAACTTGGTCAGGTCGCGCCGGTAGCTGTCCAGCGTGTTGCGTGACAATCCATCTTCCAGCCAAAGGTTGTCGCAGAATTCGTCGAGGAGGTCGGCGT
>JBARHM010000587.1:0-3489 GCA_049799235.1 Gallionella sp. | reverse complement strand
AACCTACCTTGTATGAAGGCATTTCAACGATCGCATTCACCGTGAACGCATCCATCGTCCAACCGCCGCCCAGTTTGAAGCTTGAGGTGGTGTCGTCGAAGCAAACAGTAGTAGCAGAATCACAGGTTGCCAAATCAGATCCTGCACCCAGGTCACCGGTAAGAGGAGTACCAAACTTGATGGACTGATAAGCCAGTGCCGCGTAGAAGCTATCCGACTTCCACGTACCGTTCAGCGAATAGCCGGTACCCTTGGTGGAGTCGGCCAGCGGGTCTTCGCCGCCGAAAATGCCGGCTGCGGCGATCGAGAAGCCGCTGATGCCCGGGCTCACGTAGGCGATCACGTTACCCAGACGCACATCGTGCGCGCTCATCAGCCCGCTGTTACCGACACCCCCGAGACCGTTACCGCTGCGGTTATCGCCGGCGGTGTCAGCGAACAAGTCGAGATTGCGGGTGGACATCTTGTAAGGGGTGTCATGACGGCCCACCAGCACGGTGCCGAAGTCGTTGCTCTTCACGCCGAGGTAGGTGTTGCGGTCGAAGAACGCAGTAGTAGCATGTGGTGGATCCTGTCCTGTCCCCGTATCCATAGCGACCGTTGCTTCCATTTGCCAGACTGCGGACAGACCGTTGCCCAGATCTTCGGAACCCTTGAAACCGAGGCGTGAGGCATTGCTGTTCAACTGCCAGGCGGAAGCCGAGGCCGCGACAACGCCATCATTGAAATTGTCGATCGACAGGCGGGCCTGGCCGTATACGGTGGCCTCGGCGTAAGCCAGAGCCGGTACGGTCATCGCAGTAGCGATAGCCAGAGCGATAAGTTTCTTTTGCATGTAAAAACTCCTCATTAAAGTTTTATTGACGTATCGGCAGAACCGTCTGCCGAACCATTGAAAATCCCCAACATTCAGAGAATTCAGCGTCGCATTATCCATAACCGGCAAGGGAGGGCAAGGTAAACCGTGCTTATCGCCCAAATGTGTTGTATTTTTGCAACACATCTTTTAAGGGGCCGGATCATCCGGAATTGATGGCGTGGACCACGGAACCAACGGAAAGAATGATTTCCGTTGGCACCCAAGGCAAATGATGGTCGGGGTGAGAGGATTCGAACCTCCGACTCCTGCGTCCCGAACGCAGTACTCTACCAGGCTGAGCTACACCCCGATTGGAAGCCGCTAAAACCTACTGCGCGATTCGATAGCTGCGTTGCGCGGTGCTCACTCCTCGTCTATCAGTGAGATATGCCTCGGTCGTTGCGCTCCGTGCGCCTTGCTCTCGAACCGCTCGCTACGGTTTTCGTCGGCATCCAATAACCTTAATACTGACGAGTCGCGGCAAAGTTAGCCAATTCTAGCAAACATTGCTTGTATTTAGAATCGGCCAGCCCGGCGATCGCCGCACTGGCCGATTCGGCTTCGCGCAGCGCCTGCTGAAGAGTGAATTCCAGCGCGCCGGTGGCGCGGATGATCTCCAGCACCTCGGCGAATCTTGCCACGTCGCCCTGCTCGATCGCGCTGCGCACCACGGCGGCCTGTGCGGACGTGCCGTGCTGCATCGCGTAGATCAGCGGCAGGGTCGGCTTGCCTTCGGCGAGATCGTCGCCGAGATGTTTGCCGGTCTGCTGCTCGTCGGCGGAATAATCCAGCACATCGTCGACCAGCTGGAATGCCGTGCCGAGGTGCATGCCGTACTTCGCAGCAGCATCTTCATCCGCCGCAGACGCCCTGCCCAGGATCGCGCCGAGGCGCATCGCCGCTTCGAACAGCTTGGCGGTCTTGCAATGGATCACGCGCATGTAGCTGGGGATGTCCACATCCGCGTCGTGACAGTTGAGCAGTTGCAGCACCTCGCCCTCGGCGATGGTGTTGGTGGCTTCGGCCAAGGTCTCCATCACGCGCATCTCGCCCACTTCGACCATCATCTGGAACGCGCGCGAATACAGGAAATCGCCGACCAGCACGCTGGCGGAATTGCCGAACAGTGCGCTGGCGCTGGCCCGGCCGCGGCGCAGATCCGAATCATCCACCACGTCATCGTGCAACAGTGTGGCGGTATGGATGAATTCCACCACCGCCGCCAGGTCGTGATGATGCGTGCCCTTATAAGCGAAAGCTTCGGCAGACACCACCACCAGCGCGGGACGCAGGCGCTTGCCGCCGCTGTTGACGATATAGGCGCCGACCTGGTTGATCAGCGCCACTTCCGAGTGCAGCCGCGTGCGTATCACCTGATCCACCGCAGCCATGTCGGCTGCGAGTAATTGCTTGAGGTTTTCTATAAACACTGTACTGTCCAAATAAGTGTTTCGATCTTTTGAGTGTAACTATGGCCTGTAGCTGGTAGCGCGTAGCAAACCTTTTCAGCTACTAGCCACAGGCTACCAGCCACCAGCTTTTTTGCGGTAGCATTGTCGCACAAACTACTCAGTTTCTAACGACAGCCCATGAAAACCAAACCGACAGCAATCATCCTTTGGCTGATCGTCGCACTGGCTGGAGCTTCCGCCATCGGCGGCATCGCGCTGCATCGCGGCGAGTCCATCAACACGCTGTGGTTCATCACCGCGGCACTGTGCACTTACGCAATCGCCTACCGCTTCTATGCGGCGTGGATCGCCGCAAGCGTGCTGAGCATAGACCCGAGCCGCGCCACGCCTGCCGAGCGGCTGTCCAATGGGCGCGATTATGTTCCTACCAATCGCTGGATCGTGTTCGGCCATCATTTCGCCGCGATCGCCGGTCCCGGTCCGCTGGTCGGGCCGACCCTGGCGGCGCAGTTCGGCTATCTGCCGGGCACGCTGTGGATATTGTTCGGCGCGGTGCTCGGCGGCTGCGTGCAGGACATGGTGACGCTGTTCTTCTCCACGCGCCGCAACGGCAAGAGTCTCGGGCAGATGGCGCGCGATGAACTCGGGGCGATCGGCGGCGTGGCCGCGCTGATCGCCACATTCCTGATCATGATCATCCTGATCGCGGTGCTCGGCCTAGTGGTGGTGAACGCGATGAAACACAGCCCGTGGGCAACCTCCACGGTGGCCGCGACGATCCCGATCGCGATGCTGGTCGGTTTGTACATGTACAAGCTGCGTCCCGGACAAGTGCTGGAAGGCTCGGCCCTCGGCGTGGTGTTACTGCTGCTCGCCGTGGCGGGCGGCGGTTGGCTGGACGGTCAAGCCGGATTGCGCGAACTGTTCGACCATCCCGGTTTGCCTCTCGCTATTGCGGTGATAGTCTACGGCTTTGCTGCCGCGATCCTGCCGGTGTGGCTGCTGCTCGCGCCGCGTGATTATCTGTCCACCTTCGTGAAACTCGGCACGGTGATCCTGCTGGCGCTGGCCATCGTATGGCTGCGCCCCGAGATCAGGATGCCGGCGCTGACGCAATTCGTCGACGGCAGCGGACCGATCTTCGGCGGCAAGCTTTTTCCTTTCGTGTTCATCACCATCGCGTGCGGAGCGATCTCCGGCTTCCATGCGTTGATCTCT
>JBARHM010000586.1:0-13446 GCA_049799235.1 Gallionella sp. | reverse complement strand
TTCTATGAGTGCAAGGGTATCGAGATCCGCGAGTATATCTTCAATTTGAAATATAAATTCATCATTCATTTCGACGTGCAGGAGGGGTGCAAGCGCTTCAGTCAGGGCGGTCGCGTTTGATGGCACTTGCTGTAATATTAACAAGATCTGAGCAGCAGTTGAACGCAGCAGATGGGTATCCCCAGAAAGGCTGTTGTAAACGACGAACTCGTCGTCCCAGATACGAAACCGAAGGGCTTGATTGGATATCAATTTCCACTTTATGTTTGAATCCATCAGAAATTCTGGCGTGAGTTAAACTATTGAGGGCACTCAGACAACGGTCACAACGGCATTGTGGATTTCAAGTAATTCACAATATCTTCAGCATACCATTTAACACCCGCGGTCGGCTCGAAATACCCCTTTTGATTCCATTCGTTGAATATGTTTTTGACCTGTGCCTCGGTCAACACTGGAGTCCATCCCTTTCTGGCATTAAGTAACGCTGAAACGATATGTGCACCCAACTGGTAAGGGTCACCGCTACCTCCCAACCAAATTACCTGCATCATGGTGTAGTTTTTGTATCTAGATCCGTTCCCATTGCAATTAAACACGCTACTGAATTTGGTACCGTAAGACCAATCAGATACTCTTGTGCAATTTGTGCCAGTTTTACATTTACCCGGCAAATATGGCGAAGGCCACTGTTCAGGATGGGTGCCATAGTAGCCGGGAGTTCGACCGCTGCACGTTTGCTTTTTGCCATGTTGACTGAGATTGGCCGACATGAAACCTGACGGTGTTTTGCATGTGAAACCGCCACCCCAACCACCACCACCATCCCAACCTCCACCTCCCAATGTGGGTCGGCTGGCTAGGGTGAGCAATACTCCAGACACGGCCAAGCCGGACTTGGTGAAACGCCTGCGCGATACGTCGACGGGATCGGCTTGATTGGCAACATCTTGAGGCAAGTTCTGGTCTTCCATCTCGCCTTTCTGTTGCTCTCTTGTTTTCATGTATTTCTCCTTTAAAGCGTCTATCATTACAGATAGCAATTTCATGATAAATGCTTACAGTGCAAATCTAAGGCCGGTGGTAGAAAAGTTCAAGCACTATAAGACCAGCAAGAATTGTGCCTTATAAGTCGTAAATGTTTATTTTATGTTTTGTAATCATCAGTCTATATTCAAACGACAAAGGAAAATTACTGTTTCGCTAAGCTATTATTTCAAATATGTAAAATTTTCCGACAGATTTGTCGTAATGTTTTAGTTCAACTCGTTTGTTTGGAAAAATCAATTATCAGAACTCTAAGCGACTACGTTAATGCGAACGAATATAATAATTTTTTAATCCGTCAAGTAACCGCGTTATTATAGCCCCGACATGTTTGGCAGAGGGATAAATTGCATTGATTCCAAGTTTAGAGAGATGTTTGCCGGTTGATTTTTGGAGTAACTCGCACGAGGTGGTCATGAATAGAGGGAAGGTATTGAACGCTCGCAAAGACTTCCTGGAGAGTTTTGTCTCCAATATGAATGTATTCCTTCTTGTGTGTGCGGGATGTGTTTTCATCCACCCCCTTTGGGCTGGCGAAATTACTCGCACTATTAAAAACGTCAAACCAGCAATTGTCGGAATTGGAATATTCAACAAGACCCGTAGTCCTCCTCTGAATTTCATCGGCACCGGTTTTGCTGTGGGTGATGGGCTGAATGTGATTACCAATGCTCATGTCATCCCTAAAATAATGGACAGCGAAAAGAAGGAATCAATAGTAATCATTGCAGGCAGGGGCGAAACTAAAGAGCTTAGAGAAGCAATTCTGGCCGCTATTGATAAGGAGCACGACATTGCCCAACTGAAGATCAGCGGGTTACCTTTGCCGGTCATGGAGCTCGGAGACTCAGGCACAGTTCAGGAAGGGCAATCCCTTGCCTTCACTGGATTTCCCATCGGAATGGTTCTCGGTTTTTTCCCCGTTACGCATCGCGGCATGATCTCTTCGATCACTCCTGTCGTATTGCCGGCGCTGAACTCAACCAAATTGGACGTGAAGACGATAAAGCAGCTAAAAAAATCTGCGTATGAAGTGTTCCAACTGGATGGGACTGCCTATCCCGGTAGCAGTGGCAGCCCACTATTTGATCCAGAAACAGGCGTGGTATATGGGGTCATCAGCATGGTATTCGTAAACGGGCTGAAGGAGGCTGCGTTAAGTCAGCCCAGCGGAATCACTTATGCTATCCCGGCGAACTTTGTGCGTGACCTGTTGCAGCGAAAGCAGCCATGAAAAATATTGCACAGCGCAATTCTTGCCACATTGAGGAAGATTTTGCGCATACAGGAAATCAGATAGAAACGAAGATAACTACCGCGCATATGATCTGGTTGGAACTCTCCTTTAAGAGGGCACATTGAGATAACTTGTCAATGAAAGATACATTTGGATTTACACCTTCAGATTCACAATATTACTGAATTATGGGCAATCTGCGCATTGCGCGTGAGTAATTAGTATCCTGAGATAATCTATAAGGTATTAATAAAGAAAAACAGGCTAATCCGAATGTTATCCCCAGCAATTAATACACGATATCGAAAGGTGAGTCATGCAGATAATCACTGTGGCAATAGCTGATGAGGACGCCGGGAGGCGCGCAAAATTCGAGAACTGTCTTCAAGGTGAGGAAGACATCATGGTGCTTAAGAACGCCACATCAAGTGAAGGCGAAATGACCATTGACCGTCGGCTCAATCCACGCAAGAACATTTCTGCAATTGATAATATCGTGGCCATGATGCGTCGCCTAAATCCGCGTATTCTGTTGGCCAACTATAAGCAGTGTACAGACGAGGATTGTGCAATGCTGGTGTCTTTGCGCCGTGAGTGTCCTGAGACGCTAGTGGTGTTGTTGGCCGATGAATCGGTTCAGCAAGAAGAGCGGTTCATGCAAGCTTTGGCAAGTGGCGCGCGTGGTTATCTTAGCCCCGAAGCGGATTCACGCTATCTTTTGAAGGCCGTGCATGTGATAGACCGTGGCGAGGCCTGGGTGCCACGCAAGATGCTGGGTAAAATTATGGATCAAGTGCTGCAGTGGTGTCTCGAAAACTCAATCGAGGTTCATCTTGATCATTCTCGCTAGTTCATTACCGGACAGGCTCTCCATGTGGAAACAGGGAGTGCGTGGCTTTTCCCCCGTTTCTTGCGTAGGCAGTTTTGACCTGCTTAGAGACAAGATTGTGCGAAGCAAACCGCAGATTCTTCTGCTTGACGACGACCTGCCCGGGCTGGAAAGTCCGTCGCACATTGCCGTTTTGAAAAAATTGAGTCCTGAAACAAGAATTGTCGTATTTGGTCGAGCCCTTTCAGACGAGACTGAGTGGGAATTATTCAAGATGGGTGTGAGGGGGTGTTGCAAGAAGGATATTGACCCCAAACAACTCGTCAGTGTTATCGCGGCTATTCAGCAAGGCGAGTTGTGGATTCGACGCACACTTACTTGCCGCCTGCTTGATGAGTTGGGGATGATTGAACTTGAAAAAAATCAAATCAAGGATGCGGCCATCGACTTGCTGGCAAACCTTACGCGGCGAGAACATGAAATTGCTACTCTTGTTGGATACGGCGAAAGCAACAAGCAGATCGCGCAGCGTCTGGAAATTACCGAGCGCACAGTGAAAGCGCACTTGACCGAAATATTTCGTAAGCTGAAGGTTGCAGACCGGCTCAAGCTGGCACTTATCGTGTCGGCCTCGATGGGCACACGTAACTAGATTTGAAATGGCGCGTTGAATGTACGCCTTTTAACCTGTGCTCTAACAGGATTGCTTGAAGTCTCTTTGCTTCCTGTGAAATGCCGATTTCAAATAATCGCTCATGGATGTTGCGGCTAGTCACCTTGAGCGCTGTTCTTTTCCAACTGGTAATTACAAAGCCTCACACACTTGCACAGGTCGGCATTAGGGAGGGATCGCAACCACAGAACAGTATTGCCCAAAATAGATGGCATAGAAATTACACCTATGGAAATTTCCACGCTTATCTTATACTGATTTCAGTAATGTGCTGATATCCCATGCAGCATTCTTTGAATATTGTATTTAATTGATGTTTTGAGATTTGTCTTGGCAATATGCCCATCAAAGCCACGCATCAAACCCGATGTCTGAACCCACTTCATTGACACCTCTGCTAATTGACTCACCACTGGAATCTTGCTCATGCATGTATCCAAGTTGTTCGGGCCTGCAGTTGCCATAACAAATCACAATGTCCAGTCGCGTGTACCAAAGTCCAATAGTTATTATTGTCAAGGCTGTTACGATATTTGCACAGTTCGTTAATGTTTGTGGTTTTGGGGTGAAAATTGAAAAGATTTTACAATCAAAATATATTTTTTAAAGTCTTGCCATTTCTGATTCTGGCTGAACTGCTTACTTTGATGGGCTCTGTCTATCTGGGAATTGCGATTCGGTATTCTGGCATCGATTACTCATCACGTATATTCGAGAATACATTTCCTGGAGCAATATTATTTGCATTGGTTATGGTATTCACCATGAGTATTCTTGGTATGTACCAATATCATTTAAAGGAAGCAATCATAAATGTATTTATCCGGTTGATTCTTTCCTTGTCGCTGGGATTCTCTATCTTAACCCTGATTTATTATCTGTTGCCGGATCTATATTTGGGTCGTGGAATTCTGGCGCTGGTTTTAATTCTTTCTGCCTTTGGGATATTACTGATCAGGTATGCGATATTGATACTAATCGCTCCCAAGATATTAACATCACGAGTAATAATTATAGGCTGCGGAAATCTGGCAAAAGAATGCAGTGAACTTGCCAGGAATGCCGCAAACAATCATTACGATATCGTTGGTTTTGTTCCTATGGAAGAGGAACATTGCTACGTGCCTATAAAGTGCGTTTTACCCGTCATGGAATCATTGTTAGCGGTCGCAAGCAAATATAAAGTGGATGAGATTATTGTCGCGATGGAGAACAGAAGAAATGGAAACTTTAGCATCACCGGTAAATTTAATGCATACACTGGCTTGAGCACCAGAAAGCCGATCAGGGAATTACTGGAATGTAAACTGGCGGGAATCAACGTGATCGAGGCCGCGAACTATATTGAGCGCGAATTACATCAGATCAGACTTGATTTTCTTAAGCCTAGTTGGTTGGTCTTCGGGGGTGGCTTTGACCAGAGCTTCTTGCGTGCCACCACTAAGAAAATATTTGATGTGATTGCCAGCCTGATTATTTTGATAGTCTCGTTGCCTGTTATGCTGATCACGGCAGTTTGCATTCTAATCGAAGATGGAGCGCCAATATTCTATAAGCAGTTAAGAGTTGGTAAGAATGGAAAATCATTTATGGTCTTGAAATTTCGCAGTATGCAAAAGGATGCCGAGACAGGTGGGCAACCGCAATGGGCGTCTTCAAACGATCCGCGTATGACTAGAGTTGGGCGCATTATCCGCAGACTGAGAATAGATGAACTTCCACAACTTTTTAACGTATTGAAAGGAGAAATGAGTTTCGTTGGTCCGCGTCCGGAAAGGCCTTTTTTTGTAAAGCACTTGTGTGAGCAAGTTCCCTATTTCAACTTGAGGCACAGCATTCAACCTGGAATTACCGGATTGGCACAAGTTCGCTACCAATATGGAGCTTCGGTCGATGATTCCATCCAAAAACTTCAGTATGATTTATACTATGTCAAGAATAACAATTTATTCCTCGATTTTCAGATTATGGTCGAGACTATACAGGTTGTCTTGTCAGGCAAGGGCGCCAGATAACCTTAGGGAATGAAATCAAATGTTATCAAGCATCGCGGTATTTAGTTATGCTATAGCGGCGGTTGCATTCCTTGCGTTGTTCGTGCTTTTGTTGACCAGTTGGCGCGGCCGCATGCATGGCATGGCGCTGACAGTTTCCTGCCTGCTTACAGCGCTCTGGGCCTCCACCGTCGCCTTTGTGGCCGCTTCAGGAAATCCATGGACTCTGCTGACCGACATTCTCGAAATTCTTCGAAATGCAGGTTGGTCCGTCTTTGTTTTAATGTTACTTGGATACATCCCGCAGACCAAGACATTTACACAGTTTATGCTCAAGCCATACGTGGTGGCTATTGCATCGCTTTACCTTTTACTCTCATTCGCGACAGTTTATTCATATTGGCAGCAAGATTTCCCTCGGGGGGAGCTGGTATTCATGACTGGTATCGTTGGCCGTGTTGCGTTGGCGGTAATTGGCATGCTTTTAGTGGAGCAACTTTACAGAAATACGCCCGTGAAAAATCGATGGGGGATAAAGTTCGCCTGTTTGGGGGTTGGGGGATTATTTGCTTACGACTTCTATTTGTATAGCGATGCAATGTTGTTCAGGCATATCAATGCTGATATCTGGGCTGCCCGGGGAGTCGTCGATGCATTGACCGTCCCCTTGATGGCCATGTCGGCAGCCCGAAATCCCCAATGGTCGCTGGAAATATCGGTGTCCCGCCGCATTATATTCCATACCGCTGCACTGTTCGGATCAGCTATCTATTTGTTGGTAATGGCTGCGGCCGGCTACTACATTCGTTTTTTTGGAGGGAGCTGGGGGGCGGTCCTCCAACTGGCTTTTTTGTTCGGCGCGGTGATACTGCTGGTAGGCATATTGTTTTCTGGAATTTTCCGCTCCTGGCTCAAGGTATTCATCAGCAAGAATTTTTACAGTTACAACTACGATTATCGTGAGGAATGGTTGCGTTTTACACGTACCCTTGCCAAACATGGGTATGGACTTGGAGAGCGAGCCATTCAGGCTGTGGCAGAACTAGTGGAAAGCCCCGGAGGTGTTTTGTTCATCAGAAGAGAATCAGGTGATTACGAATTCGTGACGCGCTGGAACATATCTTTAACGAGTGGCTCAGAACCCCATAACAGTTCCTTTTGTCAATTTCTGGAAAATAAGCAGTGGGTGATAGACCTGCAGGAATACAATTCAAACCCGGAAAAATACGGAGCAATCTCGATTCCGCAATGGCTCAGAGACACTCCTCAAGCACGTCTGGTGGTTCCCTTGGTTTTGCATGGCAAATTATTCGGTTTCGTGGTGCTTGCACATCCCAGAAGCAAAATCAAATTGAACTGGGAGGTGATAGACTTGCTAAAAATTGCCGGCAGTCAAGCCGCCAGTTTTCTTGCACAACAGGAATCGGACAATGCACTTATGGTTTCGCGTCAGTTTGATTCCTTCAATCGTATGTCTACGTTTGTGGTTCACGATCTCAAAAACCTCGTTTCACAGTTGTCACTCTTGCTTTCCAACGCATCAGTACACAAAAATAATCCGGAATTCCAAAAGGACATGATGGAGACGGTCGATCTTTCGATCCATAAAATGAAACGATTGCTCGAAAAGTTAAGCAGTGGAACTTCCATGAAAAAGCCTGTTCCGCTCCTGATTGAAAATGTGCTTCAGAAGGTGGTTGATGCCAAATCAGCCGTTGAGCCGAAGCCAAAACTTGAGATACAAGATCATGGTTTGGAGGTATTGGCTGACTGGGCCAATCTGGAAAGGGTGATAGGGCACCTCATTCAGAATGCCATCGAAGCTACTCCCAAGGACGGACTAGTACTGGTCCGTTTGACCAAGGGAGAGGGCAACGTGCTCATCGAGGTTCAAGATACAGGGCATGGCATGAGTGAGGAGTTCATACACGAAAGGTTGTTTAAGCCGTTTGAGTCGACTAAATCGGCTGGCATGGGAATCGGTGTTTTTGAATGCCAGGAATATGCCAAAGAACTTGGCGGTCGCCTCGAGGTAGTCAGCAGTCAATCCAGCGGCACAACTTTTCTAATGACCTTGCCGTGCCACAAGCCGGATTCTATGGTACAAAATAGCATTCATGCGCAAGAAAATATTACGTGAGCAATGACAAAAAATATCTGTTGATCATTGAAGACGACCTCGGCTTGCAAAAACAACTGCGCTGGAACTTTGATGCCTACGAAGTGCTAGTTGCAGGGGATCGCGAAAGTGCGCTCGCGCATGTTCGAAGGCATGAGCCAGCAGTGGTTACAATGGATCTTGGCTTACCTCCCGATCCGGATGGCGCTACCGAGGGCCTTGCAACGTTGCAACAAATACTAGCGCTTGCGCCCGACACCAAACTTATAGTCCTGACTGGGAACCAGGACCATGCTAATGCCGTAAAAGCGATCGGCATGGGTGCTTACGATTTTCACCAAAAACCTTGTGATCCAGAAGTGCTTGCATTGGTGGTAGAAAGAGCCTTCCGCCTCCACGAATTGCAGCAGGAAAACCGTATTCTGCGTGAGACTCAAGCCGATTCACCCCTCGCAGGTATCATCAGCAGGGATCCTGGCATGTTAAAGGTGTGCCGTAACATTGAAAAGGTGGCACCCTCTGATGTCACGGTCATGTTGCTGGGTGACAGCGGCACAGGCAAGGAAGTGTTGGCAAAAGCCTTGCACCAATTGAGTCCCAGACATGGGAAACGTTTCATTGCGATCAATTGCGCTGCGATACCGGAAAACCTTTTGGAAAGCGAATTGTTCGGTTACGAGAAGGGGGCTTATACCGGGGCCGTTAAGCAAACCATAGGCAAAATCGAGCTTGCCAGTGAAGGCACCTTCTTTCTTGACGAAGTCGGCGACCTGCCGATGGCCCTTCAGGCCAAGTTGCTGCGTTTCCTGCAGGAAAGAGTGATCGAAAGAATCGGGGGGCGTGAAGAGATCCCGGTGAACGTACGCATCGTCTGTGCAACCCATCAAAATCTAAAAAACCTTATCGAGGCGGGCCGATTCCGTGAGGATCTTTTTTATCGTCTGACCGAGATCGTGGTTGCCATTCCGCCGCTGCGGGAGCGTGTAGGGGATGCAGCGCTGCTGGCACATCATTTCAAAAACAAGTTCTGCTCACAGGAGGGCCGACCCTCGATGAGTTTCAGCGCTGAGGCATTATCCGCGATTGAAAACCACCCATGGCCGGGGAATGTCAGGGAGATGGAAAATTGCATCAAGCGAGCAGTAATTATGGCTGATGGCCCATTAATCAGCTTGGACGATCTTGGGCTATCTGCTTCTCCTGTGGATGAACAGCCCATCAACCTGCGCCAAGTACGTGAAGAAGCTGAACACATGGCCGTGCTGAAGGCGTTGGCAAGGATGGATGGAAATATTGCCAAGGCTGCAGAATTGCTGGGCATCAGTCGCCCCACTTTTTATGACCTGATGAGCCGTCATGGAATCAAGTAAGACATTCATCATAATTGCGAAGTCAACCGTAATGCATGGTTGTCGATAGAAAGCTTATTCCCTGTGATCATTAACAGCCTGGAAGTGAAACCAGGCCTTTTGCGTCGATACAAGGGGGTATCCGTTGTCAGGTGGAATTCTCTGCGCTGGATGCCGCAGAACTCGGGCCGAAAAATTGAAATGAAGCGAGCAGGTCAGCCGGCCAGCTAGTCAACGGGCTATGATCGCACTTCCCATGGTATGCCCAACGATACGGAAGGCGCATGAAAAAAACCGTCATCTTCACTGACTTGGACGGCACTCTGCTTGATGAAGCGAGCTATTCCTGGCAGGAGGCACTGCCTGCCTTAAGCCTGACCTCGTCAGTCCGAGTCCCGCTGATACTTTGTTCCAGCAAGACTCGTGCAGAGTTGGAGGTTTACCGGGCACGCCTGGATAATGCGCACCCGTTCATTTCCGAGAATGGCGGCGGCATATTCATCCCGCGGGGATACTTCAAAGCTCCCATCGAAGCAGAAGAATCGCATGGCTATCAGTTGATCCTGCTTGGCACTCCGTATGCGGAGATCAGGAAGCAGTTTGTCCGCTTGCGCGAACAGTTGCATGCAAAGGTGCGCGGCTTTGCTGACATGTCCATCGCCGAGGTCGCGGCATTGACCGGTCTTACGGAGGACGAAGCGGCATTGTCCAGGAAGCGGGATTTCGATGAAGCCTTTGTGTTCGAGGGCCCGCCCGATGAAAGTTTTCTGCGCGCGATCGAAGCATCCGGCCTGCGCTGGACCCAGGGGCGCATATTCCACATCATGGGCATCCACGACAAGGGGCGCGCCGTGAACATCCTGATGTCGCTCTACCAACAGCAATATGGCGGCGTTGCAAGCATGGCGCTGGGCGACAGCCTGAACGACCTGGCTATGCTGATGGCGGTGGATAAGCCGGTGCTGGTCAGGCACAAGAACGGCAGTTTCGATACACGCATCGTGATTCCTGATCTTTTGAAGACACAGCTTCCCGGACCTGCGGGCTGGAATGAAGCCGTGCTGCAATTGCTGGCGCATCAGCCTGGTGAACATCTTTCGCAGCATCATGACCGGAAGGATCTGGTGGAAATATTCAATGCTGCGCTTGCTGCGGTCGATCCATACAACGCAGTGCTCAAGGCGGCCAGGGTCGATGACGGGCAATTGCATGTGGCCGGGGTGCAGTACGACCTGGCAGCGTACGACCGCATCATCGTGATCGGCGCGGGCAAGGCCACGGCGCGTATGGCCTTGGCAGTCGAATCGCTGCTCGGCAACAGGATCGCCGCCGGGTTGATCATCGTCAAGGAAGAACACACTGCGCCGCTGACCATCATCGGACAAGTGGAGGCATCACACCCGGTGCCGAATCAGGCCGGGATTGCAGGCGCACAGCGCATTCTGGAGATGGCGCGATCCGCCGATGAAAAGACGCTGGTTATTTGCCTGCTCTCGGGCGGCGCATCCGCGCTGCTGGTTGCGCCGGTCGAAGGAATAACGCTGCAGGACAAGCAGGAGGCGACCCGGCTGCTGCTGAATGCGGGCGCATCGATATTCGAGCTGAATGCGGTGCGTAAACATCTCTCGATGGTAAAGGGTGGAAGATTGGCGCAAGCCGCCTTTCCGGCGCGGCTTGTGACGCTGATCGTCTCGGATGTCATCGGCGATCCGCTCGACGTGATCGCCTCGGGGCCGACTTCACCGGACCAGTCGACCTTCGCCGAAGCCTGGGCCGTGATAGTGAAATTCGGCTTGCAGGAAAAACTTCCGCCGCGTGTCGCGGACTATCTGCAGCGCGGCATCTCCGGGCTTGTGCCGGAAACCGTGAAGGAAAATGATCCCTGCCTGGATAATACGCACAACGAGATCATCGCCGGCATCCGCCAGGCGCTGTCTGCAGCAACCGGAAAAGCCGGGCAACTCGGGTATGCCTCGAGGACGATTTCCGATACACTTCAGGGCGAGGCGCGCGATGCGGCGCGCTTTCTGTCACAAGCCGCGTGCGCCGAACTGGACGGGATGAAACCGGATGAACGCCGTTGCCTGCTGTGCGGCGGGGAAACCACAGTCACCGTGCGCGGAACCGGAAAGGGCGGAAGGAATCAGGAGTTTGCGCTGGCCTTTGCGCTGGAGATAGAAGGCCGGCAGGGCATATCGCTGTTATCCGCAGGCACAGATGGCTCGGATGGACCGACTGATGCCGCAGGCGCAATGGTCGATGGCAACACGGCAGCGCGGGCACGGAGTCTGGGGATGGACCCGTGCCATTACCTGGCCAACAACGACGCTTACAGTTTCTTTCAACAGTTCGACGCCGCGTCAGGCGCTCACTGCCATTTCAAGACAGGCCCGACCGGCACCAACGTCATGGATATCCAGGTCGTGCAATTGATCAAACAGGAGCTGTCATCCACGCAAGCTGGATAGATTTCCCGGGAGGCTAACCGTAGTGAAGACTGTCACCTTCAGAACGGAAGTGCATGAGCAACTTGAACTAATAGGGCAGGCAGACATCATCGTCGGCATACCCAGTTTCAATAACGCACGGACCATCGGCCATGTGGTGCGCGCGATTCAGGCCGGTCTGGCAAAATATTTCCCGGATCACAAGGCGGTGGTCGTGAATTCGGACGGCGGATCCAGCGACGGCACGATGGACGTGGTGCATAATACCTCCATAGATGATTTCAACGCGATACTCCTGCATCACCGCGTTGAACCCATCTCCAAGATCGTATTCCCCTATTCGGGCATCCCCGGCAAGGGCAGCGCCTTCCGCACCATTTTCGAGATCGCCGAGGCGCTGGGCGCAAAAGCCTGCGCCGTCGTTGATTCCGATCTCAGAAGCATCACGCCGGAATGGATCGAATTGCTGGTGAAGCCGGTGCTGTCAGGCAACTACGATTACGTTTCGCCGCTCTACCACCGCCACAAATTCGACGGTACCATCACCAACAGCATCGTTTATCCGCTCACCCGCGCGCTCTACGGCAAGCGCGTGCGGCAACCGATCGGCGGCGATTTCGGTTTTTCAGGCAACCTGGCACAGTTCTACCTGACCAAGGATGTGTGGGAATCCGATGTCGCGCGGTTCGGCATAGACATCTGGATGACCACGACGGCGATCGCGAACGGCTTCAAGGTCACCCAATCATTTCTCGGCGCCAAGATCCACGATGCCAAGGATCCCGGCACCGACCTGAGCAACATGCTTTACCAGGTGGTCAGCGCAACCTTCGCACTGATGGAGACCTATGCCGGGGTATGGACGCCGGTACATGGTTCCGAGCCGGTTCCGAGCTTCGGTTTTGAATATACTGTCGGACTCGAGCAGGTCAACGTCAACATCGCGAGGATGCTGAACACATTCCGCGAAGGACTCAGGAACCTGGGTGAAATCTGGCTCAATATCCTCGGCGCGGGGGATTACAGCGAGGTCGAAAGATTGGGCACCCTGGCTGATAGTGAATTCCACTTCCCGATCGGCTTGTGGACACGGGTGGTCTATGACTATGCACTCGCGTTCCATAAAAAGAAGCTGCCCGTCGAGCACCTGATCAAATCAATGACCCCGCTCTACGTCGGCAAAACCGCCTCGTTCATTCTGCAGGCCAAAGACATGTTGCAACAGGAAGCGGAAGCGGAAATCGAAAAACTTTGCATGGAGTTTGAAAACAACAAGGACTATCTGGTAAACAACTGGAAATAACCAAAGGAGATGTGCCATGGAAGACTTTATCAACCTGATAATCGAGCCGTTGAACGAGCTGTTTATAAAGTTCAAGGTGTTTGTACCCAACCTTCTGGCCATGCTGGTGATCCTGCTAGCCGGGATCATTCTTGCCCGCATCATCAAACTGATCCTGGTAAAGTTCCTGATTGCGATCAATTTCGACAGCTGGTCTGACCGCATGGGATTTACCAAACTGATGCGCAAAGGTGATCTGTGGAGCAAGCCCTCCGCGACACTGGGCGGAATCGTCTTCTGGTTGCTGATCATCGTTACGCTGATGAGCGGCCTGAACGCCCTTCAGATACCGGCGTTCGACCATCTGGTCGGCCAGTTTTTCAACTATGTACCGCGCATCTTCTCTGCCGCCATAATCCTGATCGCAGGTTACGTGCTTTCCGGATTCATCAGCCGCACGGTGTTGATC
>JBARHM010000585.1:0-2204 GCA_049799235.1 Gallionella sp. | reverse complement strand
ATCAGTAGCAGCGCGCCACACCGCAACCGGTGGCCCCATTCGCCAGCCCAGGCGCGTGCCGCAAGACTGATTTCGCTCTCGTAGCCAGGCGGCAGACTGCACTGCGCGCCAATCTCTTCGGCAGCCGCCAGCAACGAGCCGCTTGCAGGTCGCTCGTTCCACGTGAAACCACCCGCCTCGTCAAGCTGGACACCGCGCTCGAATATCCCTGCTTCCCGCCAGGCCACGACATGGGCCGGCATGGCGTCGAGCAGTTCGTTGGCGACGATGGCCCCTGAAAACTCCTCCGGCAGACAATCGAGCCAGTTCACGCGCGGCAGCAAATGGGGCACGACGGCGGCCAGCGTAAGCTGCTGGCGTTCGCGCAGGTCAGCGGAGAGGTCGAGGATGTCGTAACGCTGCGGCAGCTTGTCGATGCGTTCGAGTTCGAGCAACAGGTCGGCAGCCAGACGACCGGAGCCAGCGCCCACTTCCAGCATCAGCGGCGCGGAAACGTTCATTACCTGGGCAACCTGATTAGCCAGCGCACGCCCAAAGAACGGGCTCATCTCGGGGGCCGTGACAAAATCGCCGGCCGCCCCGAATTTTCTCGCCCCGGCGGCGTAGTAACCGAGACCGGGTTGGTACAGGACCATTTCCATGAAGCGTGCGAACGGGATCCAGCCACCCCGGGCGCCGATTTCGCGCCTGATCGCGGCGATCAGTTGCCGGCTATGGGCAGTTGCTTCGGGGGAGGGGAGCGGGAGACTCATGGATGTTCCGGACAAGGGCAGATTTTAGCGGCCATGGTGATTGCCGTCGAAGCTTTATCAGGATCTCGGGGTAAACTTGCCGCTTTTCTGCCGCAGCGTTGTCCAATACCACCGACCATGACCACCTCGAATACCCTGCAAAAACTGAGAAAGCACCTGGAAGGCCGGGTTGGCAAAGCGATCGGCGACTACAACATGATCGAGGACGGCGACACCGTCCTGGTCTGCGTCTCCGGTGGCAAGGATTCGTACACGCTGCTCAACATCCTGATCGCGCTGCAGCAACGCGCACCGGTGAAATTCCGCCTGATCGCGATGAACCTCGACCAGAAACAGCCCGGCTTTCCGGCCGACGTGCTGCCGCGCTATTTCGACGCGCTGGGGGTGGACTACCGCATCGTCGAGGCCGACACCTACTCGATCGTCAAGGACAAGATTCCCGAGGGCAAGACCACCTGTTCGTTGTGCTCACGCCTGCGCCGGGGCATCATCTACCGGACGGCCAAGGAACTGGGGGCCAACAAGATCGCGCTCGGCCACCACCGGGACGACATGGTCCATACACTGTTCCTCAACATGCTGTTCGGCGGCAAGTTGAAAGCGATGCCGCCCAAGCTGGTGACCGACGACCGGGCACACATCGTGATCCGGCCGCTGGCCTATTGCTCCGAGAAGGATATCGCCCGCTTCGCGCGCGGTATGGAATTTCCGATCATTCCCTGCAACCTTTGCGGTTCGCAGGACAACCTGCAGCGCCAGAAAATTCGCGAGATGATGGAAGACTGGGATCGTCGCTACCCGGGACGCACCGAATCGGTATTGACCGCCATGCAGAACATCGTCCCTTCCCATCTGGCTGACAACGCGAAATTCGATTTTCGCGGCCTGACCCTCGACACCGCGGTTGAAGAAGGCGATGTCGCCTTCGACCAGCCCGTGATGCCACTCGGCGGTGGCATCCCAATTGCGCTTGCCGCGAACTTGGGAACGACGCCCGACGAGGCAGTTTTTCCATAAAATTCATGGGCCTGTGAAAAACCTCACAACATGTCCGCTTTGTCGAATCCTATACTGATCGCATGTTGATCGAGCCACTCCCGGAGTTAGTCATGCCGAAATCCGCAAACCACTCCGGTGCGTTGAAGCTGGTCTACCAAGGTGGAGAATGCGATAATCCACAGTCCGAATCCGACCTTGACGTGATGAGCAACAAGCAACCCAAGATGATTGTGCTGTTCGCCGATGTATCCGGAAGCGCCCGACTGTTCGAGCGCCTGGGCGATACCGAGGCAGCCTAGGCAGTCGAGCGTTGCGTCAAGCGCATGGAGCGCTCGATCGCCGGCCAGGGTGGACGCACGGTGAATGTCTCGGGCGGAGAACTGCTCGCCGCCTTCGAGTCCGCTGAAGAAGCCTGTCACGCAGCCGTGAACATGCAGTTGCGGGTCTCGAAGC
>JBARHM010000584.1:0-6355 GCA_049799235.1 Gallionella sp. | reverse complement strand
GGAATAGGATAACGCGATGATGACATCCGTGCTGGTGATCATGCCGAGGTCACCGTGGCTGGCTTCAGCAGGATGGACGAAATAGGCGGGCGTTCCGGTGCTGGACAGGGTTGCGGCAATCTTGCGCGCGATGTGCCCGGACTTGCCCATGCCGCTGACGATGACGCGGCCCTGGCAGCGCAGGATCACATCGAGCGCGTTCAAAAAATTCTCATCCAGACGTGTGGCCAGCGCTTGTACGGCGGCAGCTTCGATATTCAATACCTCGCGTCCAAGCTCGAGTGAGTGCGGAGTGGCGGAAACATATTTGTCCATAAATCCATTATAACAGCGGGAATATTTGAAGTGCGTTTAACCGGCGTCTGTTGCCGCGCCGGTATATTTTGCAAACTTGGCATTAGTGCGGCATTATCGTGGCGGGGAAGCACACACTCACACACATGGAAAGCTCACTCTCGCTTGTTCTTATCCTGCTCTCCACAGCCGTGATGGTGGTGGTGCTGTGCCGCGTCCTGCATTTGCCGGTGATGCTGGGTTATTTGGCGGTCGGCATCCTGATCGGGCCGCATGCATTGGCGTGGATACCGGATGCACTGGAAACCCGGCATCTCGCCGAGTTCGGCGTGGTGTTCCTGATGTTCAGCATCGGTCTGGAGTTCAGCCTGACGCGTCTGATGGCGATGAAACGCACGGTGTTTGGTCTGGGAGGTTCACAAGTCATGGCTACCATGCTGCTGGTGATGGCGATTGCGGCAGTATTTGGCCTGGATTGGCGAACGGGCCTGGCATTGGGGGGTGTGTTGGCGATGTCCTCCACCGCCATCGTCAGCAAGATGCTGGTCGAGCGAGCCGAACTGAACCTGCCATATGGACAGCAAATGATGGGCGTGCTGCTGTTCCAGGATTTGGCCGTAGTGCCGCTGTTGATCATCATCCCGGCCCTAGCCACCAGTCCTGATGATCTTCCTGCCACGCTTGGCTACGCGATGATCAAGGCAACCGTGGTATTGCTGGTGTTGCTGGTATTCGGGCAGCACCTGATGCGCTCATGGTTTCACGTTGTGGCGCGGCAGAAGTCATCAGAATTGTTCATGCTCAACGTGCTGCTGATCACGCTGGGCCTGGCTTATTTCACCGAGCTGGCGGGGTTGTCTTTGGCACTGGGTGCGTTCGTCGCGGGCATGTTGATCTCCGAGACCGAGTACCGCTATCAGGTGGAAGAAGACATCAAGCCGTTCCGTGACGTGTTGCTCGGCCTGTTCTTCGTCACCATAGGCATGAAGCTCGATCTGGGCAGCGTAGCGGGGGAACTCGGATGGGTTCTGCTGGCTCTGCTTGCATTGATCCTGTTCAAGGCATTGGTTGTTGCACTATTGGCGCGTGTCCTGGAGGGGGACTGGGGAGTTGCGTTGCGCAGCGCGATCGGTCTGGCACAGGCCGGCGAATTCGGCTTCGTGCTGCTGACGCTGGCGGATGGCGCGCACTTGCTGAACGGCGCAACCATGCAGATCACACTGGCGACGATGCTGCTCTCAATGCTGACCGCTCCCTTTTTGATTCAGCACGGTGAGGCGATCGCAAGACGTTTTTCTGCCGCCGAGTGGACCAACCGCGCGATGCAGATGCACCAGATCGCGGTACACAGCATGGGCAGCAAAGGGCATGTGATCATATGCGGCTACGGCCGCAGCGGCAGCACGCTGGGGCGCTTCCTGGAGGCGGAAAACCTGAGTTTCATCGCGCTGGATCTCGATTCGAGCCACGTCAGGGCAGCCCTGGCGGAAAAGAAAAGCGTGGTATATGGTGATGCCGCCAAGCGTGAAGTGTTGATGGCTGCCGGATTGATGCGCGCCAGGGCGCTGG
This sequence comes from Gallionella sp., assembly GCA_049799235.1. Taxonomy (GTDB): domain Bacteria; phylum Pseudomonadota; class Gammaproteobacteria; order Burkholderiales; family Gallionellaceae; genus Gallionella. The sequence continues at coordinate 4,492 of JBARHM010000584.1, read as the reverse complement.
TGGTCTCCTACCAGGACAAGCACTCCACGCTGGCGATCCTGCGCCATGTCAGGGAACTGCGCCCCGATCTTCCGGTGGTGGTGCGCACCAACGATGATACCCATGTGGAAGCGCTGAAAGAGGCAGGTGCGGCGGAAGTGGTCGCCGAAGTGCAGGAAGGCAGCGTGATGCTCGCCTCGCAAGCGATGCTGATGGCGGGCGTGCCGCTCAGCCGCGTGATCCGCCGCGTCCAGGAGACTCGTGCCCGCCGTTATGCGGCGTTCAGCAGCTATCTGCGCAGCGCACAATATGAGCAGGGCGAAGACAACGAAAGTCTGCAACCGCGCTTCCTCAGTGTGTTGCTCAAGCAAGATTCCGCGGCGGTTGGCAAGCGTTTGCGCGAGATGGGACTGGAGGCGCTGGGCGTCGAAGTGAACGCGGTGCGCCGGCACAACTTGCGCGGGGCGCTCCCCAGCGAAGAAATGCTGTTGCAAGCCGGCGATGTGCTGGTGCTGCTCGGGCTGCCGGAAGCGCTGCAAGAGGCGGAGCTCAGGCTGCACAAAGGGTAATCAGAGGACAGAGGGGTTGTCGTGGTGCGCCTCGATCCAGATGTAACATGCCGCCTAGCGGCACACAAAAATCTGTCCTCTGTCCTCTGTTCTCTGTTTTTTGAACCGCAATAAAAAAGCCCGCCGAAACGGGCTAGTTCAAGCCGGGTGAGTGTTAGTAACCCATGCACACCAGGTAAGTGGTGTCATCAACAACGGATGTTGTCACTGTTGCCGCAGTTGCAGTAGTGACTCCAGCAGTAGTTACCATCACAGAACCGGTAGTCGTATCACCGTTATCCAGCGTGGTGTCAAGCTGCTTGGCAAACTTGCCGGGGATGGCATTGGAGCAGACGATGTAAGTTCCCCTTAAGTTCGTAATTGGCGTTTGCCCCGCATTGGTTATGCCAATACGTCCGCCTACAGCGTTCGTCGGCAGGTAATCGGCAGCGGTTTGATCAGTTGAACCGGGTCCAAAACCGGCCGAACGGATGTGTTGCCAGAACAAGTGGCTCTCATCGGTCTGAGCCACTGGAGCCCATAGCCCGTCGATGACGCCATTGCCTTGAGCACCGGCTGGTGTCGTTGCCAAAACGCCGGATACATGAGTGACTACAGAACTGTCATCTCCCGGGAGAGCCTTGAACTTGTCCTGGTAGCCGTAGATGTATACCGGGATGTTTTTGAAATCGTTGGCGAGGTTCTTGACCTTGGCACTGTTGATCAGCTCCTGTCCTTTCAGCACGCCGCCGAGCAGCAGGCCGATGATCACCAGCACGATGGCGATTTCTATCAGGGTAAAGCCGGATTGATTGCGTTTCATTGTGTTACCCTCCTATCTATATTGAATATGCTACGCCCAAAAGGTATGCAAGTGCCGTGCCATGGTTTCGCCCCGATTCGTTTTATTTTGATGCCTTCAATAAAAACTAATAAAAAACAATATGTTATGTTTGAAATTAGACTTGGTGAAGTTTGTAAATGGGGATCCGGCAAGGGCTTTCAGTGGCTAGACCGAGGCATAATGACGAAATGTTGACAGGGGTGGTGACAAGATGCTGACGCTCTATTGGGGAAACCGCTTGCGTACCGGCCGCTGGTTATTGCTGGCGATGCTTGCGCTATTGCACGGCGCACTGATGATAGGCGTGGAAAGTCTTTGGGTGCACCCGATGTTGCTCGCCCACTTGGGCTTGTTCCTGCTCTGGCAGCCACTGTGGCGCGGCGAGGCCGAAGTGGGGGGCGGCGCGCTGGTATTCATAGCTCTGGCGGCGGGAACCGCGATGTTCTTGCTGAACTGGTGGGTGGTGGCGTTTTGGCTGACCGGTCTGTTCGGCCTGGTTGGCGCGCGCGTGTTCGCCTTCCGTGACCGCTGGTCGCGGCTGTTGTATCTTGCAGTGATGGCATACTTGCTTGCAGTGTTGCTGCTCTGGGTGGTGCCGAATCTATTTGCGGCACAATCCGGTATCCAGCTGGTGCAGGCACAATCCGGCATCGAGGTAGGCCGGATTCTGATGCGGTATGTACTCCCGCTGCTGCTGGCCATCGTGATTGTGCCGATCGGCCGCGAGCAGGTCGAAAACGTCCAGGCGTTGGACCTGATTTACAGCTTGTTGCTGTTCATGCTGCTGGCTCTGGTGGTGCTCGGCAGCCTGGCTTTTATGAATCTTGGCAACCTGGATTACCTGGATGCGTTGCTGCGCACCCTGTTCCTGATGGGATTGGTGTTGCTGGCCCTCGGGGGATTGTGGAATCCGCGTTTCGGTTTCAGCGGACTTCAAGTATTGTTCTCGCGCTATCTGCTGAACGTCGGCACGCCGTTTGAAAGCTGGCTCACCCGATTGGCCGAAGCAGCGCATCGGGAACCGGATGCAGCGAACTATCTTAGGCGTGCCATCGACCTGCTGGCTGATCTGCCGTGGATATCCGGTCTGTCATGGCAATCTCCCGATGGAGCAGGCCAGACCGGGCTATTCAGCAAAAATGCCGTGGTGGCAACGGAGGAAGGTTTGCGTCTGACATTGTATGCCAGACAATCGCTCAATCCTGCTGTGCTGCTGCATGTACACCTGCTTGCCCAGCTGATCGGATATTTCTACCAGGCCAAACAGCGTGAACAAAGTCTGCGCGAGATCACCCGTTTGCAGGCTGTGTATGAAACCGGGTCACGCCTCACGCACGATCTCAAGAATATGCTGCAGTCGCTGCTCTCGCTCACCTCGATTGCACAAAGCCGCGAACAAATAGCGCAGCAATTGCTCAGACAGCAACTGCCGCTGCTTACTCAGCGTATCGAGCTTACCCTGACCAAGCTCCAGCAACCCGAGACTGCAAGCGAAGCCGCTCAGCTTCCACTGAATGTCTGGTGGAATTCGGTACGGCAACGCAACCAGTTTCAGAATATCGAGTGGCGCGCACCGGACATGCTGCCGGACTATAACATTCCCGCCCCTTTGTTCGATTGTGTTATCGACAACTTGCTGGATAACGTCCTGAAAAAGCGCCAGACCGACCCGGACATGGTCATTTCAGCCGAAATCCAGCCAGAACCGTTGCGCTTGGTGGTCTGTGATAGCGGCGCCCCAATACCGGAAGCAATCGCTGCAAAATTACTGCATAGTGCCGTCGTCGCTGAAAATGGACTCGGGATAGGCCTGTATCAAGCATCCCGCTGGGCTGAGCAGTTGGGCTATCGCCTGAAGTTGATTAGCAACAGGGCTGGTAAAGTGTGTTTCGAGTTGCGAGGGTAGTTACCTTGCTCGGATGCCTGTGGCGGGACAGGCAGACGTTGGGCTGTTCGGTGCAAGTTTGAACCCGATACACAAAAGTCGCATGAAATTACAATCTATCAATTATATATTTAAGAACGAATTGCAAAAATATCCTTGAGTTTTCCATGATGCTGCGGGTAAGCAAAAACTGGTGCATCGGTAGAGCCTCCTTTGCAAGCCATTGTTCAGGGTCGATTCTTCCTGCGTATCTTGAGCCGCGAATGGTCTTGTAAGAAAAATTCCTACAAGTTGATTTCCGCAATTCTTACAAAACAATCGGTCCGGTTCTGATTACATCCCATCTTCCTAGGCGTAATACTTGGCCCGTCTGACATCGACCGTCGTTATCTTGTTATTTTAGGTATCGAGCGACTCAGTAGATCCGGAGATGTCCGTTCTTCACTGGCTTAAAAGGGGGCTATATGAACACCATGCAATTGCAAGAAGGAATTCGCGAAATCAATCTGACCTATCTGATGATTGCCCAGCAAATGATCAAGAAAGACAAGGCGGCCGCGATTTTCCGTTTGGGGATCAGTCAGGAACTGGTCGAGGTGGTCGGAAATCTTACTCCGGCGCAAATCATCAAGATGGCTGCTTCCAACATGTTGCTGTGCCGTTTCCGTTTTGACGAGAATCTGCTGCTCAATCTGCTGACAGATTTCAACAAGGATAGACTGATGTCGCAAGCGCATGCTGCGATCCTCATGTCGGCGCAACCCGTCGCAGAGTTGGCATAAGCGGGGCATTTTAATGGCTAACAAAACCGTGGTGGGCGAGGCACAACAGGTCAAGATCGCCATCGATCTGATTGAACTGGGCGCACGTCTGCAATTGCTGCAGGAAGAAACCTCGCTTAGCCGTGAAAGATTGCTCAAGCTTTATAAAGAGGTGAAGAAGGAATCACCTTCCAAGGGAATGTTGCCATACTCGACCGATTGGTTCATGAGTTGGCAGCCGAACATCCATTCGTCGCTGTTCCTGGATATTTACCAGTTTCTGGTCAAGAATGCCGGAATCGAGGGTGTGCATGCGTTGATCAGTGCATATCGTTTGTATCTCGACCAGGTGCAGGGAATCGAAGAAGCAGAGCCTGTGCTGAGCATCACCCGCGCATGGTTCATGATCCGCTTTTTCAAGGCGGAGATGCTGCGACTTGCATCCTGCAAGGAGTGCAGCGGACATTTCGTGGCT
>JBARHM010000583.1:0-13719 GCA_049799235.1 Gallionella sp. | reverse complement strand
GCGCATAGCTGTTGGAGTTGGGGATCTTGTCCGGATCGACCGGCTCGTCGATATCTTCCAGTTCGTTGCCGGTGGACAGGATCGCCACGCGCGGATGCCGATACACCTTCACCTGCGCACCTTTTACCGTCGCCAATACGCCGATCACACCCGGCGTGATCTCGGTGCCCGCTGTCAGCACCACTTCGCCTTTGCGCATGCTCTCCCCGCGCACCCGAACATCATGACCGGATTTTGCTGATCGGTTTATTTGCACCGCATTAGCAATGAACTCGCGTAGCGAGGCCGCGTCCCCCTCTCCCGCTTGCGGGAGATAACCAGCGACTTGCCCGCTCGCGGGCTCAGTCGAATGGCTAATAGCTCCTTCAGAGCTAGGAGAGAGGGCTCCCGCCGACACCTCTTGGGTGTCCTCTACCCGTATCACCGCATCCGCACCGTCCGGCATCGGCGCGCCGGTCATGATGCGCGCGCACTGGCCGGCCCGAACAGTCCTGGTCGGCATGTCGCCCGCCTTGATGTCCTCGGTGATTTCGAGTGTCGCCGTGACCTGCTTGATATCCGCACTGCGCACCGCATATCCGTCCATCGCCGATACATCGTAAGGCGGGATATCGCGGTTGGCATAAACGTCTTCGGCCAGCACACGTCCCAAAGTGTGTTCGAGTTTCACCGACTCAGCGTCTAGCCCGGCGACAGATTCCAGGACGCATTGCTGTGCATTTATAACAGACAGATGTTCCATCTACCTTATCCTCATTTCACGCTTTGCGCGTGCCACATCCTGCGGCGTATCCAGATCGAAGAAACTGCGCAGACCGGGGTCCGCCGCCATCATTTCCGCCTCGTCCACATAACAGACATCCAGCTTTTCCAGCACAGCTTGCAAGCTGTTCTTGCCGCCGGAATCAAGATGAGCCCGTATCACCTCCCGGCAGTCGCACGCATAGAACGCCGCCAGCGGCTGCGGATATCCTTGCACCACCGGGACGACCGCCTGGCGGCCCGTGCGCCGTTGTGCCAGCAGTTCGATCACTTCCGGTACAACAAACGGCATGTCACAGGCGACCGCAAACGCCCACGCTGTGGTGATATGTCCCAGCCCGGCGACCAAACCAGCCAGCGGCCCGGTACAGGATGGATCGTCGCAGACTTGGGGTAGTTCGATATCCGGACGGTGCTGCCGGGAACTGACAACAACCTCGGGAAACATTGGACGCATCGTCGCTGTAACGCTTTGCAGCAGCGATCGTCCATCCAGCAACAGGTTCGCCTTGTCACTCCCCATGCGTTGCGAATCGCCGCCCGCCAGAATGATGGCTGTGCAGTCGGCTATCATTTAGTGTCCAGCATGAATTGCACGATGCCTGCCGTGTCATCCAGCGCAAAATGCGGCAGTTGCGGATAGACCGCTTCGATGTCCGTCACGATCGCGATCAGCCCATCCTCGATGGAACAGCGCGGAACCATGGAACACGCACGGCGCAACACTTCTATCTTCGCTCCCGCCGCATGGGAGAAACCCTCCGCAAGCACAATATCGGCCTCCCCCAGAAAGCGCTGCGCCAACTGCTCAGGTTCGCGTCTATCCAACGCGTCGGCGACCAGTTGCAACTCATTGGACGTGACCAGCATGCTGATCGCAGCGCCAGCCTGCTTGTAACGCCAACTGTCCTTGCCCGGAGTATCCAGCACCACTTTGTGATGGGCGTGCTTGATGACGGCAACTCGCAGCCTGCCGCTCAGTTCGCGCACCAGTTTTTCGATCAGCGTGGTCTTCCCGGAGCCGGAGTGCCCGACAAAGGAGAATACCGGCGGGCTCAAGGGTGAGATGTGACCCATGCTTCCCCTTCAGGCGTGATCTCCTTTTTCCAGATCGGCACGCGCTGTTTGAGCTCATCGATCAGCCAGTGGCAAGCCTGCAGGGCGGACGCGCGATGCTCGGCACCGGCGGCGATGAATACGATCTGTTCGCCTGCGTTGAGGACTCCGACTCTATGCACGATGCGCGCATCCAGCAGATTGAATTTAACAATGGCCTCGGCGTGCAGTTTTTTCATCTCAGCCTCGGCCATGCTGCCGTAGGCGTCGAAACCTATTTTTGACACGCTGCGGCCCCCGGAAAAATCACGCGCACAACCGATGAACGTGGCGATCCCGCCCATCCGCATCGAGCTTGCGCGCAGCGCCCTGATCTCCTCGTCCTGGGAAAAATCCTCCTGCTGGATACGCACCGCAGCCTTGGCAGTATGGCTTGTTATTTCATGTTGGGCCATCTCAGCCTCCCGAGAATTTCGACATGAATACCACTTCGCTGTTATCCGCGACATGCAACTGCACATCCCTGACATGCTCGCCGTTCACGGCGGTGAAACAGACGATCTCGAACGCTGCCGGATACAAGCCCTTCATCTGCTGATAAAGGTCATCCAGACGCATTCCTTTGCGGAACTCGACCTGCAGCATATTCGCGCCGACGCGGTCGGCTACCGGCCCGAAAAACAATACCTTTATCACGCTTTATCCTTTCCGTGTTGTCGCAAATTCTCACGTTTCCAGAGACCGCTCCTGCCGCCGCGCTTTTCTTCCAGTTGGATACTCTCGATGCGCATCCCCCTGTCGATCGCCTTGCACATGTCATAGATGGTCAGCAGCGCCACGCTGGCGGCGCACAGCGCCTCCATCTCGACTCCGGTCTGGCCGGTGCAATTTGCCGTTGTCACCACCTTGATGCCGACGCAACCGCTTGCGTCCGGTTCCGCCACGTCACTGAACACGACCTCCACACCGCTGAGCGCCAGCGTATGGCACATCGGGATGATGTCCGCGGTGCGCTTGGCCGCCATCACTGCGCCGACGTCGGCCACCGTCAGCACATCGCCCTTGGCGATGCTGCCGGTCCGGATACGTTCCAATGTTGCAATTTTCATGCGCAGGATGCCGCTGGCGATCGCGACGCGCGAGGTGCCGGGCTTGTCCGACACGTCTACCATGCGTGCCCGGCCTGCATCAGAAAAGTGAGTCAACTTGTCCATTCGTATATTTACCAATTTATCAGAATGAGTTGCCGCAAATACGGCATGAGGGATCCTTGCTCAAATTGCTGCGCATGATATACATGTCCAGCGCTTCGATGGTAAGCAGTTTGCCGCTCAGTCCGCGCTCTATCCCCGCCAGCAGCTTGAGTGCTTCCGCCGCCTGCAGCGTGCCGATGATACCGACCAGCGGCGCGAACACGCCGGTGGTCGCGCAGCGCAACTCGGCGGCCAGACTGTCCTCGGGGAACAGGCAGTTGTAGCAAGGCGCTGCTGTTCGGCGAAAATCGAACACCGCGACCTGCCCGTCAAACTTGATCGCCGCGCCCGATACCAGCGGCTTGCATTGTGCCAGACAAGCACGGTTGACGGCATAGCGCGTCGCGAAGTTGTCGCTGCAATCCAGCACCACATCGGCTTCGGCGACAAATTCTTCGAGTTGCGCCGCATCGGCGCGCACGGCCAGCGCGATGCACTCGACTTCCGGGTTGATGTCATGCAAAACATCCCTTGCCGAACCAACCTTGGGCTGACCGATTGCAGAAGTGCGGTGGATGATCTGGCGTTGCAGATTGCTCAGCTCCACCGTGTCATGATCGCACAACGTCAGTCGACCGACCCCGCTGGCAGCCAGATACAGTGCGGCGGGCGAGCCCAGCCCACCCAGGCCGATGATCAGCACTCTGGCATCGAGCAGGCGTTGCTGTCCCTCGATGCCGATCTGCATCAGCAGGATGTGGCGGCTATAGCGCAGCAGTTGCTGATCGTTCATGCATGTAGTCCATATTTTCAAATTCACTGGCTGGTAATGCGGCACGTAGTGACTGGCAGCCGCAATGGCCTTACCCGCCAGTAATATAATAAAATTAACTAACAATAAATACATTTTTATATTTCTCTGGGAGTTCCTGTTGCAGCTTGGCATATTTGCGAGTAGCGGTCATACAGTTGCTCCCAGTGTTCGGTGCCTATAGTTACGCGGCAAATGCAGTCCATTGTAGCTCTGTATGGCTCTCGTCGTTGCAGATGTGAATGGAATAATTTTGAATGTTTCAGCCATGGTGCATGTTAATGCGCGTGAACAAATCTGCCATCCGGAACGCAAATTCCACACCAGCATTCTAAGCGGGAAACAATGCCGCTCGATCCAATATGTGTATGGCAAGGTCTTCAATATCGCCGTGTGTGAAGCTAAAAAATATGCCTGATGGAAGAAACAGAAGAACAGCATCAAAGACGACTGTCTGAATATGCGTGTCATGTTTGTGTAGCGGCTAAGTGTTCACTTTATGCCACCCATGGATAAAAAATATGAATGTATTACAGCTTACCCCCCAATATAGGACATCTCAATCTTCTTGACTGTTCGTTCCATTCCTTTTGTTGCTGCACCCCGCAACTCTGAATATCGATCAGCACGCGAACGCCATAGGTGTGCAATAGCAGTGGAGATTTCCTGATCCGTTTTGCCGTAACGCATCAGTGCTCGCAGGTCATGACCACTCGTCGCAAAAAGACAGGTGTAGAGCACGCCCACGGTTGATAGCCTGGCACGGGTGCAATCATGGCAAAATGCCTGGGTAACGCTTGAAATAACCCCGATTTCCCCGCTGCCATCCTGATAGCGCCAACGTTCTGCGGTCTCGCCTTTTTGGTTTGATTTGATTGCTTCAATCGGCATGTGGGCGGCAATGCGCCTCACCACTTCGGAAGATGGAATAACTTCATCCATTTTCCAATTATTGGAAACTCCCACGTCCATGTATTCGATAAACCGCAGGATGAAAGGTGAGCCCTTGAAGTGGCGCGCCATAGGCACGATTTCCTGGTCGTTCATGCCGCCTTTGATAACCATATTCACCTTGATCGGACCGAGACCGACTGCGTGGGCGATATCCAGGCCATGCAGCACATCCGATACAGGAAAACCTACACCGTTCATGCGCTTGAAAATAGCGTCATCCAGCGAATCGAGTGAAACTGTAACACGATTCAACCCTGCATCTTTCATGGATTGCGCTTTTTTGGCGAGCAGCGACCCATTAGTGGTTAGCGTAAGTTCAATGTCGCGGCCATCTGGTGTTTTCAATTGTGCGAGCATCCCAATCAAATTTTCGATGTGCTTGCGCAGTAGTGGTTCACCGCCAGTCAGGCGGATTTTCTGGACACCATGGGAGACAAAGATTCGTGCGATACGGGTGATTTCTTCAAAACCCAGCAGCGAAGTTTGCGGTAAAAAAAAGTGATCCTTGCCAAACGATTCTTCGGGCATGCAATACACGCAGCGGAAGTTGCAGCGATCCGTGAGTGAGATGCGCAGTTCCTGTAATGGGCGCGCAAGCGTGTCGGCGACAATCCCCGTTGGCGATTCCAGTGCAGTGGGGATCGTCGGAACCGCATTAAGCAGGCGGCGATCCGCCATGAGAATAAGTTTTTCGGGCATAGTAGCGATCAATGTGAATTAAATACGTGGTTCAAGTTTGTTGTGTAAATGCCTTGGCATAATTATTTAGCCATCTCAGAAAAATCCCATTTTCACGTAGTCTGCGCCGCACAGAGGCACGTTGATGGTGGTGCCTTTGTTCCATTTAGGAAAATTCCAAATAACAAGGATAGGCTTGCATTGGCAGTATGCCTACCCTTCCGAAGTACACGGTAGCTGAGGAAAAAGAACTAGTTCTTTTGGTAGCTGGGGCGGAGAAGCGGCTCTGATAGATTGTGCACGCGAAATTTTTGTTATTGACACGCTCTCCACCACTTGCGCAAACAGCGCCTTGCCAGCATCATGCTCCTATTCCGCAATCCTTATCAAATTGGGGAGGCTACCTGAAAATGGCAACGATTTTTTCAAATCGGCACCCAATAAAATCGGCCCGATTGCCGCACCAGATTACATCTGCTCCGCAATCGAGTCTTCTTAAAGGACAGCAGTGATCTACTTTCCGAAAACCAGCAAGATACCGACCTAATCGCCTTGAAACTCCAAAAAAAGATTACCGGTCTGCTGGTGCTCTGTTTTCTTATAGCCCTAGTCGCGATCAGTTCGACACTATATGTATCCTGGCGCCTGGAAGGTGGCGCAGCGGCGATTAACAATGCCGGCAGGCAACGCATGCGTTTGTACCATATTGCTTTCCTGGTTGCCCGGCAGGTGGGGGATTTGACGCAACCTCAACCCCAGGAGGCACTGAGTTTGCGGGTTGCTATCGAAGCGGAGATCAGGCAGTTTGAGGCAACCTTGACCAACCTTTTGCAGAATGATCCCCATCGATCACTTTCCCTGTACAAGGATGCTGACGTGCGTGTGCAGTTAAACAGGTTGCAGCAAGGCTGGCAAGACAACATCAAACCCAGTATCAGACGAATACTCAACAGCCCGCAACAGGCGGCACAGGAAGAAATGCTGGAAGAGTTCCATCCTGTCCTGGAAAAATTCGTTGGAAGTGTGGACGTATTGGTAGGGTTGGTGGAAAGTAACAACGCCCTCGTCGCCACGCTGCTGCGTTCCTTCCAAATCGGACTGGCGAGCCTGGCATTGATTGGCACGGTGCTGCTGATACGCCTTTTTTATCTGATGGTGGTGCGCCCCATCACCCGCCTGCAGGAGGGTCTCCAGCGCATGGGCGAAGGGGATTTCGATATGCGCCTGCCAATCACCAGCCGGGACGAATTCGGAGAACTGGCAAATGGATTCAACCAGATGGCCGCTCAGTTGCAGGAAATCTACGCTACACTGGAACAGCGGATAGTGGAGAAAACGCACAGCATCGAAATCAAGAACCGTGAACTCATGGCACTCTACGATGTGGCTGTAATCCTAAATTCCTCGACTGCAATAAAGCCACTGTGCGGTATCGTGCTGGATAAGCTGTCCGTCCTGGTCGGTTCTCATGACGGCGTGGTGCGCCTGATCGACCACACCGGAAAGCAATTGAAAATCGTTGCCACGCACGGAGTTTCGAAATCTTTTTTAGCCGAGGGGAATTGCCTTACCGTTGGCGACTCCCTGTGCGGTAATGTGACATATGACGGTGTTGTGATAAATTCCGATTTTGCTGTTCCAACGACACCAGCAGTGCAGTATGCGTGCAAACAGGACGGATTCCATGCGGTAGTGGCAGTTCCGATTCGTTCCAAGCAGCAGCTAACGGGTATGCTCAATCTGTTTTTTAAAGATCCGCGCATATTGTCACCGTCAGAAATCCTCTTGCTGGAGTCGGTGGGTCAGCATCTCGGCATTGCTTTCGAAAACCAACGTCTCATCGCGCGCGAAAAAGAAATGGCCGTGTCGGAGGAGCGCAACCTGTTGGCGCAGGAACTGCATGACAGCATTGCCCAGTCGCTCGCCTATCTCAACATCCAGGTGCAATTGTTGCACGAAGACCTGCAACAGGGGCTCACCTCCGATGCGCTGCAAGGGCTGGAACAAATTCGCATGGGTGTGCAGGAAAGCTACGATAACGTGCGTGAGCTGCTGGTGTATTTCCGTATCCGCATCGACAACGCCGACCTGTATACCGCTTTGAGTAGCGCACTGGAAAAATTTGAGGGACAAACCGGTATCACAGTTACCTTTTCCCAGCGAGGCACAGTGCCTGAACTACCGCCGGAACACATACTTCAGGTCATGCACATTGTGCAGGAATCGCTCTCCAACATACGCAAGCACGCCAAGGCGAGTCGCGTTGACGTGGAGCTCGCCAGTAACAGAGAATGCGTGCTCTGTATTCGTGACGATGGCATCGGCTTCGTAGCCGCAAACCATGCCGGCGATGCACACGTGGGGCTGAGCATCATGCGCGAGCGGGCGCATCGCATTGGTGCTGAACTCGCGCTGGAATCGGCACCTGGACAGGGCACACTGGTGCGTCTTGTCCTGCCACACAGGAGTGACTATAGGGCATGAAACCATTACGTATTCTGATCGTTGACGATCACACCCTGTTTCGCAGCGGCATCAAGCTGGTATTGCAGCGACAAGAGGGATTTGAAGTGGTGGGTGAAGCCGGCGACGGACTGGAAGGCGTCAAACGTGCAATTCAGCTCAAACCCGATGTGGTGCTGCTGGATTTGCATATGCCGGGCACCAGCGGACTGGAAGCGCTGCGCCTGCTGAAGGAAGATATCCCGGAAATACAAGTTATTATGCTCACTGTTTCGGAAGACACCGAAGACCTGCTGGAAACACTGCGCGCCGGGGCGCGCGGCTACCTGCTGAAAAATATCGACACGGAGTTTCTGCTGGAGTCCATCCAACGGGCAGCGCGCGGAGAATCCGTGATGTCACCGCAAATAGCGCACAAGCTGGCAGATTCTCTGCGTACACCACACGAGGCCAATGTTTCCCTGGCGGAGGTTAATCCAAGCAAGCTCTCCCCGCGTGAGCGGGAAATCATCGTCATGCTCGCCCGCGGCGCCAGCAACAAGGAAATCGCCCTCGTGCTCAATCTATCGGAATCTACGATCAAGATTCATGTTCAAAGCATTCTTCGTAAACTCAACCTTACCAAACGCGTGCAGGCTGCCGTATATGCTGCGGAGCACGGTCTCATAACCTAGAAACGCTACCTACCCAAAAGTAACAAATCACCCAAAAGAACTAGTTCTTTTTCCTCGCTTAGCCTGTACTTCAGAAGAGTAGGCACGCTGCCCACATAAGCCTAATCTCCATATCAAATCCTGGGATTGTCATGCCATCGAAGAAATACATGGCGCATTCATGGTTTGCACTCCCTGCTTGCTGGTGACGGTTCCACAAGACCCAACATCACCTGTCTCGCAGGCGTATCAGGAGGGGTTGTCCAGCTTTGGCGACCAGCACGAATTATATTTTTAGGGAGGCTGTAGATGAATGCAATATTTCAGATGCTGATGGCATTGGTCTTTGCAAATCTTGTTTCACAGGCTGGCGCACAAGATCTGGGGACTAAAAAAGGCAAGGAGTTATTCGAAATAAACTGTATGGGTTGTCATCAGGAAGGGGCTGATGGCAAGCCCGGTTTTGCGCCATCACTGTCCAATAAGGAATTTCTCTCAATGGTCTCGGCGGATGATCTGGCACGCACCATCCGAGAGGGTGTTGAAGAGACGAACATGACACCCAGGAAAGATCTGGGCGAAGAAAACATCCGGGCTATTGTTTCCTACTTGCAAAGTTTGAGTCCGTTGTCGGGCACGCGAGCCAAGGAGGTGGCCAGCCAGCCGCCTTCCAAGGGCAATGCCAAGTCAGGCAAAGTGTTATTTGCGGAGATATGTTCTGACTGTCATGGTGATGCCGGCACTGGCTTTGATGCGGGTGGTAGCGGCCCTGCTATCGGCACCCATGGTTTTCTGAATTTGGAGACGGATGGCTATATCCGTACCACCATCAAGGAGGGGCGGTCGAATACCAAGATGCGTGGGTTCTCCGGACCTTCTGGCCTTGCAAATCTCAGCGACCCGGAGATTGAAGACATCATCGCCTACCTGCGCACTGTGCCTGGCAAATAATCAGCATATAACTTCGGAGACACTACCATGATGCGAATGAAAGTTACACGACGCGATTTCTTGAAGACCACCGGTTTCATTACCAGCGCTGTCGCTGGAACGAGCCTGTTCAGCCTTGCAAACCCCGAACTGCATGCGGCGGCGATGGACCCGGAAAAATCGGCCTCACGCACTACCGCATTGGCAGCGTGCCCATATTGCGGAGTTGGTTGCGGCACGGTTATCCAGGTAGAAAATGGCAAGATAGTCTCCATGCGTCCTGACAAGGACCATCCCACTAACAAGGGCCTGCAGTGCATCAAGGGGCTAACCGCCGCCGAACCGATCTATGTGGACCGCATGGAAGGCGACACCTATGTACGCAAGGATGTTTGGGCCGAGTGGAACAAGCCGGGACACGGTAATCCGGATTTCGTCAGCAAGACCAAAGGCTCTTTCGACGATGAACATTTTGTGCGCGTGCCTTACCATGAGGCTGGTGAAATGGTGGCCCACAGAATCGCCCACATTCACAAAGAATATGGCGGTAATTCCATTGCCCTGTATGGCTCCGGCCAGCTTACCCTGGAAGGTCAATACCTCGAAAACCTGTTAATGAAGGGTGTGCTGGGTTCCAACACCATCGAGGCCAACGCCCGCATGTGTATGACCTCTGCGGTCACCGGGTACTTTGCAACGCTGGGCTCGGATACGCCCCCGCTTTGCTACGAAGACCTGGAACTGGCCGATATGGTCATGCATTTTGGACACAATACTCGCGAGTCCCATCCCATCGTTTTCTGGCGCATTGCCGACCACAAGAAAAAGAATGACATCACCACCGTAGTGTGTGATCCGCGCGAGACAGGTACCACCAAGGGTTATGCGGATATCAATCCGAAAAATACCGTGCATGTTCCCATCCTCAACGGCGACATCAGTTTCTTGAACTCGCTGGCTCATGTATTGCTCACCGATCATCCCGATTGCATCGACTGGGACTTCATGAAGAATCATACTACCGGCTGGGAGGAGTACACCGACGCTTGTTTGAAGAACTACAGTCCGGAACAGATACAGGACCGCGTGGGTAGTCCCGAGGTCACACCAGCATTGATCCGTCGCGTCGCAGGGTTGTATGCCGATGCCGTACGCAAGCGCCAAAGTCGCGGCCCGGATGGCCACGGTGGGGTGGTCATCATGTGGGGTATCGGTTACAACCAGCATATCCATGGCCAGCACAATGTGATTTCCATCATCAACCTGCTGACCATGACCGGCGACCTTGCCAAGCCGGGCTGCGGACCGTTCTCCATGACTGGCCAGCCAAACGCCATGGGCGAGCGCCTTACCGGCGGCCTTACTGGACGCCTGCCGTTCAACGAAGCGCTGGAGAATGCCCCACATCGCGCCCGGATGGCGAAGGCTTGGCGCGTGCCGGAAGAAAATCTGGTCAAGGCCATGAACTCGATGAACCCGGGCTATGCCGTGGGCCTGATGGAACGGGCGCTGAAGGGTGAGGTGAAGGCCATCTTCTTTATCTATGCCACCCACATCGACCTGCCGGATCAAAACCAGCTCGTGCGTCCCGCCATCAGCAAAATGTTCAACGTCGTGCAGGAAATCTACCGGCATGCCCCCAATAATCTCTATGCTGATGTAATTTTCCCCGCAGCAACCTGGGGTGAAGTGCAGGGTAATTATGTAAATTCCGAGCGGCGCATCTATGTGGTGGACAAGGCCGCGCAGGCGCCCAAGGGTTGTGTGGCTGACATGGATATCGTCATCGACAAGGGCAAGGAGATTGCCAAGCTGCTGGGCATGGACGGCGATGCGATATTTCCCTACAAAAAGCTCAAGGACGGCTCCTACGATGCCGAAGCGGTATTTCGCGACATTATACTTGCCACTGCAAAAACGGACGTCGACCTGACCGGTATGCTGGAGGTGGAAAAGAGGGACGGCATCGGTCTCTACGATCAGATACGTGAACTGCGCGGTATCCAGTGGCCGGCGCCCACATACGAAATCGCCAAGGCGGGCGGCACCAAGCGCCGCTACATGGGGCAAGAGGGGAAATGGGCAGACAAGCCATATTTTGCCTTCCGCACTGCCGATGGAAAAGTGCACATGAAACTGTGTAATCAGGATTATTCACAGCGCAAGGAAATATCCGCGAAGCTGATGGAGTTTGGTGTCAAAGGGGGTAAAGCAGACCATTACACGATCGATAATATTCCGCTCCTTAAACAGGCGCGTGACATGGCGTTGACGCTGGACTTACCGGATGACGAACACCGTAATAAAGCCTGGAAGGACATTCCACATGACAAGTTCCCCTACTGGCTGGGTTTGGGTGTGGTGTATGAACATTTCCATACCGCCAAGAGCAACCGCAGTCCGACGTTACGGCGTCTCGTGCCGGAGCAGTATGTGGAAATGCATGAGGCAGACGCAAAACAGCTTGGCATCAAGGATGGCGACCAGGTACGGTTGATTACGCGGCGTGGATCTTATCAGGCTCGCGCCCAAGTGGGCGGCGGCAACAGTATTGTCAAACCGGCGCGCAACAGCGTACCCCGTGGCTATATGTTCAGCCCGTGGAACCTGTCTGTGGCTGATAGTGCCGATCCAAAGAAAGGTAAGTGGCTGGTGAACGCTGTATCCAACCGTTGTTGGGATCCCGTCTCCGGGCAGGTTGACTTCAAGAAACTGGCCTGCAGAATCGAGAAGGTGTAAACAACATGACCCTCCTCTACAGTGATGGGGAGGGTTATGTTTTATCACTTGATGATTGTTTACCTCACGGCAAATGATGATCATACGCAAACATGAATCACTGGCGGTATTGCTGGCTATAGGCTGCTACGCTCCGCCGGTACTTGCCGACAAGGCTTCGGTCTCAATTGATTCGCCGGTCAATGGCGCCGAACTGGATCAAAGAGTGCGTTGCAGGGTCTACTATGAAATAACACTCAGATCAAAAGTTGACCATGTGTACCTTTATCTGGATGACAAGCGAGTGGCGATGCTGCGTCGGCTAAAAGATAGCTACATATTGGATCCACTGGCGCCGGGCAAGCATGAAATTTGCATCAAAATAGTAACCAGGGGACATACACCAATAGGTGTGCAGCAATGCAACAAGATCAGCGTAGAGAAGCATGTCGTGGAGCTTAAAGAAACTCCGGTGGACCCGCATATATACTAAAAAGACCGGGGTCAATACGAGGTTATGAATCTCATTTATATATGGAACGTAGAAGTCTCATAAAATATTTTGTTGTTGGTGCAATAGTGGGCGCGACGTCGCTGCCAACTTTTGCACAAACAGCGCAAAAGAATACAGCAAAGTCGCGTTATTTGCGCCCACCGGGTGCGCTTTCGGAAGACAAGTTCCTGGCCAACTGCATCCATTGCGGCAAATGCGGCGAGGTCTGCCCGAACCGTGCTATCAATTTCTTTGGGTTGGAAAACGGCTTGGCGTCGCTGGACACGCCCTATATCGTTCCGCGGGAGCAATCTTGCATCCTGTGCATGAAATGTGGCGATGTCTGTCCCACTGGCGCGTTGAAGCCCATCGCCCGTGAGCTTGAGGATATTGTTGCCAATGTAAAAATGGGCCATGCCCGTGTGGATAAGAACCTGTGCCTGTCCTACCAAGGCAAAACCTGTGGCGTGTGCGCACGCGCCTGCCTGTTACCGGACATCGCCATGAGCGTTGGCTTTCTGGAAACCCCAATAGTCATGGATGCTTGTGTGGGCTGCGGACTGTGTGAGCGTTCCTGCATCCAGATTCCCCCATCAATCAGGGTGATTCCTAACATGGAGAGGAGTTAGTCGTGCATCGTACCTGGCAGCGTCACTTGAACAAACTGCGCTGGCTTATCCTGTCTCTGGTGTTTTGCACACTGATCTTGCTGCCGTTTTTTCATCTGTACCAGACCTACCTCGCATCCCATAGCTACGATCTGTTGCTATCCAAAGAAAAGCTGGTTTACGACTCCATGGAGTCACTGACGGCCCCTTTTCTCAGTGACCCCGAAAAGCAACTCGAAGCAGTGAAGGGAACAACCTGGAGCGGCACATTGTTTGGCCTCAAGCTGAGCGATCCACTGGCCGTCGTCAGCCAAGCCTCGGCCGGCATGAAGCTTTACTGGCCTTTCATCTTGACCGCAGCCATTCCGGTGATCTTCACGGTCATCTTTGGTCGTTTTTT
>JBARHM010000582.1:0-5771 GCA_049799235.1 Gallionella sp. | reverse complement strand
GCGCAATGCCCATGCTTCCTGCAGGCGCTGTTGCATAGTGTGATAAGCGATTCTGAGTATCGCCAGATCGCTGCTGCCTGCGACGAAATTGTAGGTATCGGGAAAAAACAAACCCTCGGGGTGATTCTCCACCGCACCGATACGCTGCAGGATTTCGATATCCGTCAGGCCGATCGAGTCGTGTGCCAGATATCGGTTCGAATTCAGCGCACTGCGGAACTGCTTGAACGTCCAGCCTTCGATAATGCCGATCTTTCTTTCACTGAATTCGCCTTTGGAAATGATTTCCAATAGCTGCAGAGGCGAGACCGGATGCTTCAACTCGTAATTGCCCGCTTTGAGTTGCATTGGTTTTCCCATGACTCTGGCGAGCAGAACAAACGGCCATTCCTGGCCCAGCAATCCGGCCTGTTGCATTTGTCGCGCCGTGTTCTTCAGGCCGCTGCCCTGCTTCAAATCGAATTCAAAAGGCGTGGCGGGCAGTGACAGTGGGTGATATGCATAATAGCCCATACCGGCTGTCGCAACCAGCACCAGCAAAATCAACAGTTTAAGTACCCTTTTAATCATTCTGGATCCGGCCCCGGGCCTTCTATATTTCAGGATCATTCATCTGCTCCTTCAAGACCCCGGCGGATTTTTTTAGCGATTGGGAAGGAGTTCCAGTGATTCTTTTCCAGTTCACGCAGCGGCCACAAGACTATGATGCTGTTCACCAGGAACAATTCGTCAGCTTGCAAGACCTCATCCAGGCTGACATAGCGCACTTGCAGAGGCATATTTTGCTGTCTGGCCCATGCCAGCACGCGGTCTCGCTGCACACCCGCTACACCGCAATGATTCAGCTCAGGCGTGATCAGTATTCCATCCGCAACCACAAACAAATTGCTGCGTGTGCCTTCGATGACATTGCCCGCCGCATCCATCAGCAACCCTTCGGCAATGTCTGCATCGTTCCATTCACCTGCCGCCAGCACATTCTCCAAACGGTTGAGGTGCTTGATGCCCGCCAGACGGGGCTGCAGACCCAGACGCAGTTGGCATAGGCGCGCCTTGACCCCGATTTCCCTCCAATGGGCCGGATAATCCGGGACTGGAGTTACATCCCAGACATGCGTGGGTACATCATATGCTGCAGGTGAGTAACCTCGTGCTCCCTCTCCCCGGGTGACTATCACTTTGATCACTCCGTCAGGGGAAAGCTTGAGCAAGTCGTTCAGCTCTGCGGAAAGCAACGCGAAGTCAGGGCAGACAATACCCAACGCAGTGCAGTCGTGTTGGAGTTTTTGATAGTGCAATGGCCAGTGCAATGCCTGACCAGCGGATGCGCGCAGGGTACGAAACACCCCGTCACCATAGAGCAGACCGCGATTGCGGATGCTGATCAAATTCCCAGGCTTGCCATTGACCAGCATATCAGCAAAATGACTTATATCTTGCGGAACACCAGCGTGCCGTTGGTCCCGCCAAAGCCAAAGTTGTTGTTCACCGCAACGTCTATTTTCATGTCGCGCGCGGTATTTGCGCAATAATCCAGATCACATTCCGGATCCTGATCGAAGATATTGATGGTCGGCGGTGAGATTTGATGATGCACCGCCAACGCGCAAAATACCGACTCCACCCCGCCCGCTCCGCCCAGCAGATGGCCGGTCATCGATTTGGTGGAGTTCACTACCAGTTTTTTGGCGTGATCGCCAAACGCCAGCTTGATCGCATCGGTCTCGTTCTTGTCGCCCAGCGGTGTCGAGGTGCCATGCGCGTTGACGTACTGCACATCCTGCGGGTCCATGCCGGCATTGCGCAACGCGTACAGCATGCTGCGCCTGGGCCCATCGGTATTCGGCGCAGTGATATGGTAGGCATCGCCGCTCATGCCGTATCCGGCCAACTCGGCGTATATCCTTGCACCGCGCGCCTTCGCGTGCTCATATTCTTCCAGAACCATCACGCCTGCACCTTCACCAATCACGAACCCGTCCCTGTCCTTGTCCCAGGGGCGACTGGCCGTGGCAGGATCATCGTTGCGCGTGCTGAGTGCGCGTGCGGAAGAAAAACCGCCCACTGCCAGTGCACATACGGTGGACTCGGAACCGCCTGCGATCATCACGTCCGCGTCACCATATTCGATGATTCGCGCAGATTCGCCGATACAGTGCGTGCCGGTCGTACAGGCAGAGACCATAGCCAGATTCGGCCCCTTCAGCCCGTACATCACCGACAGATTGCCCGAAATCATGTTGATGATGGTGCCCGGAATGAAGAACGGAGAGATTTTCTTTGGTCCCGCGTTTGGCCCCGCGGCCAGGTAATCGTTATGCGTATCCTCGATCATCGGCAGGCCGCCGATGCCTGAACCGATGTTCACGCCGATACGTTCAGCGTTCTGCTCGTTGACTGACAGCCCGGAATCCTTGAACGCTTCGATCCCGGCCACCAGACCAAAATGGATGAATCTGTCCATACGGCGCGCATCCTTGGCGGAAAGATATTGTGTGACGTCGAAATCTTTCACTTCGCCGGCGATTTGCGCCGCCATAGCGCTTGCATCGAATTGCGTGATTCTTGTGATTCCGGACTTTCCGGCGATGATGTTCTGCCAGACCGCGGAAATCCCTATCCCGACCGGGGAGATGATCCCCAGCCCGGTTATGACCACTCTGCGTTTAGACAAACTGACTCCGCCAAACAAATAAGGTAGGCAATAAGAAAAAGAAATGAATTATTTTTGATGCGCCAGGACGTAGTCCAGGGCTTGCTGCACGGTGGTGATTTTTTCTGCGTCCTCATCGGGAATGTCGCATTCAAACTCTTCTTCCAGAGCCATGACCAGCTCGACGGTATCCAGGGAATCCGCACCCAGATCGTTTACGAAAGATGATTCGTTCTTGACTTCCGACTCGTTCACACCCAGTTGCTCGGCAACGATTTTTTTAACGCGTTGTTCTATTGACATGCTATGTCTCCCACCCTTGATTAAAGTTCAAAAAAGCCCGCGCATTGTATCAAAATTGCCCAAAATTCCAAACAACTTGTGGGCTGCAAAATTGGTGTGCACATTCAGTCTGTTAGAAAGTCACGGGTGCAGAATTATCAACACTGCCGGAACTGCACTATGATTGCTGTCGCGATATTCAAGCAGAAGGGGGTTTGGGCATGACCGCTACGGTGTTTAACCTGGCGCGGGACAACATTCTTAGTTCAAGCTGCCTACCCTGCAGAATCAGCCGGGGGCACTCTCGTCGACGGGAGGCTTGGATAGATCCTCCTGGGACTGTTCATCCTTGGGTGCAATCTTGCGCTGCCGCTTTTCTTCCTGCTTCTTTTTCTTGGCGATTTCCTTCTGGCGTTTTTCGAAAGAGTAGTTTGTTTTGGCCATTTGTGATCCTTTGTTAATACGTTGAGGTCAAGGTTATCCGGATTCTTCACTATTCCATATACATCCCGCCATTCACATGCAGCGTGACACCGGTGATGTAAGCCGCACCCGGACCCGCCAGAAAAGCCACCGCAGCGGCAATGTCGGCAGGCAGGCCAAGACGTTTCAGCGGAACATGTTCAACGAGTTTGGCGCGTTGATCTTCTCCCATACTCTGGGTCATGTCGGTGTCGACAAAGCCGGGTGCGACGCAGTTCACCGTGATGTTGCGGCTGCCTATTTCCTGCGCAAGCGATTTTGTGAAGCCCATCATGCCCGCTTTGGAAGCAGCGTAATTTGATTGGCCGGGATTTCCCATGCTGCCGATCACCGAAGAGATGTTGATGATGCGCCCGCCTCTCGCCTTCATCATCGCTCGCAATACTGCGCGGCTCAAACGGAAAACCGATTTGAGATTGGTTGACATCACATCGTCCCACTCTTCGTCGGTCATGCGCGCCAGCAAGTTGTCTCGGGTGATTCCGGCGTTGTTCACCAGGATCGATATCTCACCGAATTGCTTGCGCAACTCTACGAGCACTTGCTCGGTCTGCGCCGCATCATTGACGTTCAGGGCCATGCCCGCTCCCTTGATGCCTGCCGCGTCAAGGTAGGCGCTGATCGCTTGCGCTCCCGTGCTGCTCGTGGCGGTACCGACCACGGTCGCGCCCAGTCTGCCCAATTCCAGCGCGATGGCTTGACCGATGCCGCGTGTAGCGCCGGTGACCAATGCAATTTGTCCTTGCAGTGTCATATCTCTCTCCCTTTATGCAAGCGTGGTCAAGGCGAGCCTGAGCGCCTCGCCGTCGTTGATGGCCATTGCCTGCTGATCGGTGGCTATGCGCTTGTTCAAACCGGCCAGCACTTTGCCCGGCGCGCATTCGACGTTGTGGGTGATGCCCTGCTTACCGAATTCCAGCACGGTTTCGACCCAGCGCACCGGCGAATACAACTGGCGCACCAGCGCGTCCTTGATCTCCGCTGCATCTGAATGACTTTTCACGTCTACATTGTGCAGCACCGGTATGTTTGGCGATTGCACAACAACACCGCCTAGAAATTCGCGCAATTTTTCTGCCGCGCCTTTCATTAACATGCAATGCGACGGCACACTCATCGGCAGCATGATAGCGCGCTTCGCGCCCTTGGCCTTGGCGAGTTCCATGCCGCGCTCGACTGCGGCACGGTCACCGGCGATCACCACCTGTCCGGGCGAATTGAAATTCACTGCTTCCAGCACTTGGTCCTGCGCACCTTCGGCACACACCGCTCGCACTGCATCATCATCCAACCCGAGTATCACCGCGATACCGCCAGTCCCTTCCGGTACCGCCTGCTGCATGCATTGCGCCCGATAACGGACAAGCGGCAGCGCATCGGCAAACTGCAATGCACCTGCTGCGACCAGTGCAGTGTACTCGCCAAAACTATGCCCGGCCATGATCGCGGGCTTCGCACCGTTTTGTGACTGCCAGGCGCGATACACCGCCACACCGGCGCAGAGCATGATGGGCTGGGTGTTAACGGTGGCATTCAGATCGGCATCGCTGCCCTCGGCGACCAGTTGCCACAGGTCCTGTTTCAATATGTGGGAGGCTTCGGCGAAGGTGTCGCGCACCACCGGGAAATCGGCATAGCCGTTCATCATGCCGCGCGATTGCGAGCCTTGGCCCGGGAATACGAATGCGAATTTAGTCATAAGAAAATCAGTTGTTAGTTATTAGTCGTTAGTTGTTAGTTGCGGTTTTGGTTTTAACCAGCGTCTAGCGACTAACAACTGTTTCTTCCCTACCACTTGATCAATACGGCACCCCAGGTAAAACCGCCGCCGACCGCCTCCAGCAGAATATTCTGGCCGGCCTTGATTCGCCCGTCGTGCACCGCGGCATCCAATGCCAGTGGAATGGAAGCAGCCGAAGTGTTGCCATGCGTGCCGACTGTGACGATCACCTTATCCATGCTCAGACCTAACTTCTTGGCAGTGGCTTCCATGATGCGGATGTTGGCCTGATGCGGCACCAGCCAGCTGATATCAGAACCGGTCAGGTTGTTTTCTTCCAGCACTTCCTCGACCACTTCGCTCAACACCTTGACGGCGAACTTGAATACCGCCTGACCATCCATTTTGATGAACGGATCACCCTGTACTTCACCGTTGCGGATATTTCCATCGGCTTTCAGCATGTCACGATGACTGCCATCGGCATGCAGTTTGCTTGAGATGATGCCCGGCGTTTCGCTTGCACGCAGCACTACTGCGCCTGCGCCGTCGCCGAACAATACACAAGTGGTGCGATCGTTCCAGTCCAGGATGCGCGACAACACTTCCGCGCCGACCACCAATGCAGTTTTT
>JBARHM010000581.1:0-6684 GCA_049799235.1 Gallionella sp. | reverse complement strand
CGATCAGGCCTATCCCCCAGAAAAAAGTCGGGATCAGGATCAGCGCGCCGGAAACGATGGTGAAAATGGCAATAATGCAGGCCGTCAAACCGCCAAAAACAACCAGCGGAAGCGATCCTTTATAGGTTTTCTCTCTCGATGCAACCACCAAAGTGCCGAGAAACACGAAGCAGCCGATCAGCGCGCCCACTGCAAACAGGATCAACCCCAGATAGAAATGCGGGGCCGCTTCCAATGGCGGATAGGAGGTCATCATCACGCTGGAATTTCCCTGCAACACAGCCACTGCGACCATGGCCGCACCGACAAGCATGAGCCAGAACTGTGCCCATGCCCAGCCCGGTGTCGCCAAGCGGTTGCCCAAGACATGCGCACCAAGAAAATAGAGCACGGCCATTTCAAAGAAAATGATCCATACCGCCAGATTTATCAGGCCATGCGCCGTCAGGGACAAGTAGAAAATCTCGGGCGGAAGCAGCTGCACGCTCGGCATACGGGTAAGCGCCACCCCCAGGCCAAACAGCCCTCCCACCAGCAAAAATACAACTGCTGCAAACGCATTCCACTTAACCAGGGTGTTAGCCGTCCTGTTGACCTTGAGACCGGACACCGGGTCTACGCGAAATTCAGACAATGTAGTCGTCGCCATTATTATTACTCCTTAACGTAAATTCTGCCCAGCATGGTGTGATGACCCATGGCGTTTACTCCGCCACAGTATTCACCGCATGCTATGCTGAAAGTGCCGGATTTGTTCGGGGTCAGGTTGAGAACCTGCTCGTAGCCGGGATATACCTGAAAGTTGATGTTCTCGGGCTGCAACGAGAAGCCATGACCCACATCAAGTGAAGACAAATGCAGACGATAGGTTTTCCCTTTTTGAAGCTCCAGGATGGGACGCCATTGCCACTGCATACCAGCCAGATAAACATCGCTGCCGGGAGGCGGAGCAACCACATCTTCTGTTGGCATAGACGCATCCTTGCGCACGGCATACTTCGCCGCTTGATCCGTCAGATGATTGGAAAATTTCTCGGGCGTGGTTGCGTAAGCCTCGTTTCTCATATTCTGATTTCCGATCCAGTGCCAGCTGACCATCCAGCCGAACATGAACAGACACCATGCAAATGAAATCACAATCCAGGTTATCTCGGTGCGTTCGATCGGTTCACGCCACCAGTCCGGATTAGTTGGGGGGGTATAAGAAGTTCCCATAGCTACATCTCCTTTATTGATTAAACAAATGCGGCGTCCTTACGGTGCCATCGGTATGTTGATTACGTCCCACAACCCCCACAAGGTATAAAGCACCATAGGTGTCAATATGCCCAAGGCTAACAATAGCCATTGGTTATCCAACACCCTTTGCATGAAATGAGGACTTGCACTATTAGTAGATTCAGACATTGTTTACTCCCTCCCTTAACAATTGATGGCTGACGCCATTGACGGTTGACACGAAAAACATAATTTTGATAAATCCTGCCTCTTCCCTGCTCATTAACTGTGTTGCAATCAAGCTTTGCTGCTGTCATCTGCTTCCGCTTTAAGATTGCCAAGCAATATTCGCAACGTGATAATTGCGTAATGGTTAATGGCTGAGTATCACGAACAGGCCGACACAAAAATAAGTCGCTGCGCTGACCGCAAGCACCACGGTCAAAAGCAGGAACTTGTTGTGTATCATCTGCCGCATGAAGTGAACTGGCGGATTCCCAGTCTTGGTTGGTTCCATTGGATGTTCTCCCCCTTGTTATCTGTATCCACAAAATAATACATGTATCATCGATACAGTTTTTGTAAACATATTCCTAATGCCGCGTGTTGTCAAGCAGTTTGATAGTCACAATTGGTCTGCTTTCCAAAATCAGATAAAATATGTATGGTTGTTACATGTTATGCATTGAGTCGGTATTTTGCTGCAGAGAACCCATGAGGGCTGAGCGTAAAGTTTAATGCTTCCGGCCACGTTTACAGGCCATATTTACAACATATCAGTCGAATACTTGCGTCAAGACATTTAACCAATTCAATCAAAGACGATAATGAAGCTGACCCAATACTCCGATCTGGGCATGAGACTGCTGATGTATCTGGCATTGCACTATGACGAAACCGTCACGATCCGGGAAGTGAGTGTCCGGTTTGCGGTCTCCAAGAATCACTTGGTCAAGATTTCGCATCAATTGACCAAAGCAGGATTGATTGAAAGCATACGCGGTTGCAATGGCGGCGTGCGTCTCGCAACATCTCCTGAGAAACTCAATGTTGAGGAAGCGTTGCTCGCGACCGAGGACAACTTTGATCTGGTTGAATGTTTCGGTGAGAACAATCACTGCGTCATTACCGATGTATGCAAGCTGAGCGGAGTTCTGGATAACGCTCGTGAAGCATTTTTTGGAGTACTACGGCAAGTCACGCTGGCTGACCTCGTGAGAAGTAAAAGGACACTTGAAAGGTCTTTGATACCGTTACCTCATAAATCGAACGTTAAGTTTTATCCTCAGCCCATCAATACGGCAAGGACTAAAGCAAAGTAATTATTATTACAATTGCTTGCAAAAACCATCACCCGAAATAGATTAACTGCTGAATGGGAGCAAGGATGGTAAGCCATTGCTGGCAAGATACGAGTCATCGAAAGCAACCATCAACTCCAGAAATTGTGACTGCACAATAAACCGGGAGCATGCAACAGTGACTTGAAATTCAAATTCAAACGTAATTGAGCTACTTACAATCATAGTTCCGCAAGAACAGCTTTTGAGCCAGGGGATCGCATCATGAAAGGATTTTTGACAGGCATGTTTTTCTTGATTGTGACATATCCTGCTTCTGTATGGGCAGCGGGCAGCGACGAGTTGTGGAAAATTTCCACCAGGACGGATATGCCTGGTATGCCCATGCCAGAAGTGATACAGACTGTCTGCCTGCCTAAAGGCGAGGCGTACAAACCGGGAAATGTACCGCATCAAAAGAATTGCAAAATGACCGACATCAAGGTGTCTGGCGACAAGACCACTTGGAAAATACATTGCCCCGGCAGGGAAGCAATGGATGGCAGCGGGGAGGTGACCCGTGCCGCAAACACGATGAAAGGCACGATGAAGTTATCCTCGAAAGATATACAAATGACCCAGGTCTATTCCGGAAAACGCATCGGTACCTGCCAGGCAAAATAATCATTATCTTGGGCCTGTTTATTGGCCTGAGTTTGTAAACACTCTTGAGTGATCCATGGTCACCAAGGAAATCCCCAAACCTATTCACGTGAATTGCCGAGCGTATACCGCAGTTATCGATAGCAGCGCCCGGTGACCATATCTCACACCGGTTCGCTCCGTGGACGCTTTGTCGAAGTCTGTATGTATCCGGTTCATGCGTGTTTTTTTCCCTGTAATTCGACAGAAGAGAAATTTGTTGCAATTTTACGCTAAATATATAGCATTGGCACATGTATAAAGTATGCATGTCTGACCGATAGCTGCTTATGCATGTTATTTCAATGTTCACGAATTACCAAAACAGACAACAAAGATCAATGAATGTGAAGAATTGTTAACATAACTTTGGGAGGATACGATCATGAATTTTACAAGAATACTTGCAGCATTGTCCGTAGTGGCAGCATTTCCGCTGGCCATACACAGTGCTTATGGTGCTGCAGAGGACGCGATACACCACGATGCGATTTCAAATGCGCCCCAGATAACCGAGGCGGAATTTGCCAAGGGTAGCAAGATTTTCTTCGAGCGCTGCGCAGGCTGTCATGGTGTGCTGCGCAAAGGCGCGACCGGCAAGCCGTTGACGCCGAACCTTACGATAGATAAAGGCACAGAATACCTGAAGACTTTCATCGGCTTTGGCTCGCCGGGCGGCATGCCGAATTTCGGCTCCAGCGGCGAGTTGACCGAAGCAGAAGTGGACCTGATGGCGCGCTACATACAACAAACGCCGGTGGCCCCGCCTGAAATGAGCTTGAAGGACATGGAAGCGACCTGGAAGGTTATCGTACCGGTGAAAGACCGTCCGACCAAACAAATGAACAAGCTCAATCTGGGAAATTTGTTTTCCGTGACACTGCGCGATGCAGGCAAAGTTGCGCTGATTAACGGCGATACCAAGGAAATCATAACCACGTTGGATACAGGCTATGCGGTGCATATTTCCCGGATATCTGCATCCGGCCGCTACCTGTATGTGACGGGACGCGACGCCAAGATCAATCTGATCGACCTGTGGATGCCGACACCCTCTGTCGTGGCTGAAATCAAGACCGGGGTCGAGGCACGCTCGGTGGAAACCTCCAAGTACAAGGGCTATGAAGACAAATATGCGATCTCCGGAACTTACTGGCCGCCGCAGTTCGTGATCATGGAAGGCGACACGTTGAAGCCGTTGAAGATTGTGGTGACCAGCGGGATAGCCTCCGAGACCAATGAATACGTCAAGGAAGCTCGCGTCGCAGCCATTGTGGCTTCGCACTTCCATCCCGAGTTCATGGTCAACGTCAAAGAGACCGGTAAAGTGATGATGGTTGATTACTCGGACCTGACCAATCTGAAGACGACGACGATAGACACGCCGAGATTCCTGCATGACGGCGGCCTGAATTCCACTCACCGTTACTTCATGGATGCCGCCAATGCTTCGAACAAGATTGCGGTGATCGATATTAAGGAAGACAAGTTGGCCGCCGTGGTTGATGTGGGCAAAACCCCGCACCCGGGCCGTGGCGCCAACTTCATTGATCCCAAGTTCGGGCCGGTTTGGGCGACCAGTCATCTCGGTGATGAAACCATTTCCGTGATCGGCACCGACCCAGACAAGAATAAGGCAAACGCCTGGAAAGTGGTGCGTACCCTGAAAGGCCAGGGCAGCGGGTCGCTGTTCATCAAGACCCATCCGAAGTCGAAGAACTTGTGGGTTGACAGTCCGCTTAACGGGGATGCAAAGATCAGCCAGTCAGTCGTGGTGTTCAGCATCAACGACTTTGACAAGGGGTTCGAAGTGTTGCCGATCGCCGAGTGGGCCAACCTAGGTGAAGGCGCCAAACGCGTGGTTCAGCCGGAATACAACATGGCAGGCGACGAGGTATGGTTCTCGGTCTGGAGTGCAGCCAACCTGAAATCCGCCATCGTAGTGGTTGATGACAAGACGCGCAAGCTGAAGAAAGTGATCACTGATAAAAGGCTGATCACCCCGACTGGGCACTTCAACGTCAACAATACGATGCACGACGTCTATTAGAGAATAATCAGTACACCGTCAACGTATCAAGGGCGGGTTGATCCCGCCCTTTTTTATTGAGTTGGATTATGATGCACATGTACGCGCTCCGACTTGGGTAATCTTCGTAAATCTGTCTGCAATACGGCTGATGATCGTTTGATTCATCAAATGCCATAATAAATTTTCAAGGAAATTCCTATGGATGCTTCTTTGCAAAATGGGCGTGTGATTGTTGCCTTGTGTTGTATTTTTGGTTTGGTCAATGCAGCTTGCGCGGCTGAAGACAGCGATACCGAAGAATTGGTCCTGGTAATAACCACGCCTACCAGAACGAATATTTCGATCTCAGATGCGCCTGCTGCAGTGACGGTGGTAACCGACAAGGAAATCAAGGCAAAGAACGTCTCGCGACTGGGAGATGTGCTTGACCAGGTGCCCAGCCTGTATCTGCGCGACGGCGCGCTTGGCCAGTCGCAGGGTACTTCAGGAACGAGCGGCATGTCTCTGCGCGGAGTGGATCAGAGCAGGACGCTCATCCTGCTCGATGGTCAGCCCATACAGGATGCCAGGTCAGGAAAAGTGAACTGGCGAGTCCCGTTCGTCGACGACATCGCCCATGTCGAGGTGGTGCCCGGCTCGTTTTCCTCGCTGTATGGCAGCAATGCCATCGGCGGAGTGATCAACATCATCACCAAACAACCGGACAGACATGAATTCAGCGCGAAGGTAAAGAAGGGCTGGGGTGATGCCAGCGGGGAGGATGCCAGCATTTATGCACGCGAAAAACTGGATAACGGGCTGGGTATCACGGCGGGACTCGGCTACCAGAACCGCGACAGCTATGTGAACGATTTTGTCATCAAAGCTTGCCCTCTTGTAGGTGGGGTATGTACTTGGCCTGTTCCGAGTGGCACTGCAGTCACAGTTACAGGTGCGCAACCCACCACCACCCGGGACGGAACGCCTGCTTATCTGGTCGGCGACAAGGGCACTACACCATGGAATTCTGCCAATGCAACCGTCAAACTGTATTACGACCTGAATGACCGAGACAAGCTCTATACCGGCATCCTCTACCAGAAAATTGATCAAGGGTACACCCGGTTCAATACTTATCTGAGGGATGGGGCTGGAAACCCTGTTTGGAGCGGGCCGGTTGATATCAATGGAAACGGCGTAACTCTGTCAGAATCCAATTTCGTCAACAATTCACCTCTGCATGAGGCAGCCACCCGATATTTCGTTGGCTATGACGGCACTATCGGCAATGATTATTCGCTGAAGGTAGACCTGGCAAAGATCAAGCGAGCATACAGTTTTACGTTCGCAGGTTCCACGGTGGCAACCACCTGGAACGGCGGCCCCGGAAGCCTGTTTGACACACCGAATACTGGGCTGGACGGCACAGCCCAACTGACCTTTCCGGTCGGCTCGCGGCAGGTTCTCGTGGCC
>JBARHM010000580.1:0-2159 GCA_049799235.1 Gallionella sp. | reverse complement strand
CCGCCTGCACCCAGCGGTCACGCATCGCCATGTGCAGCATGAAGGGCCGGTGCAGATTGCCGACTTCGCGGATGTGGTGCTCGATGTAGGTCCCGTAATAGGCGACCGCGCAATCGATACCGGTACGGCAGCACATCAGGTAGCAGAGCTTGCCGCCCAGGCAATAGCCGACCGCCCCGACTCTACCGTTGCACTCGGAGATGCCTTCCAGGAAGCGGGACGTATCCTCCATGTCGCGGACGCCCAGGTCGTAATCGAAGTCGTAATAGAGGTCGAACGCCTTTTTCACGTGTTCCGGGTTGGAATCCGAGAGCTCCACGCCGGGCTCCTGCCGCCAGAACAGGTCCGGGACCAGGCACACGAAGCCCGCCTCCGCGAATTCCGCGGCATGGCGCCGCATCGTGTCGTTGACGCCCCAGATCTCCATGATCGCGACGATCGCGCCAGCTGGCGTGCGATCCGGAACGGCGAGGTGGGCGCCCATTACGCCATCGCGCAGCGGCACCTTGATGTCTTTCGCCTTCACGCTCAAGAACAGAATTCAGCCGCCGATGAACGCCGATCACTGCTGTCCAAATTAGCCAGAGACACCGTTAGGCGCCCTTGATTTGTCATAGGGAATTGGATGGGATGGTGCGTTTAGCATATCGAGCCTCCCCAAGTTGCTGTCCAAGTTAGGTGGCCTGCGCAAAGGGCAGCAACGCCTGCGCCGGTGCAAGCGGTGCCGCAGGCGGATCACCGAAGGGTTTATCGAGCCACGTCCACAGATCACGATGGGTGAACAGATTCATGCGCAGCAACGCCACGAGGTTGGACAACGACCAGCCGAAACGCGAGCGCAGCTGCATGAAGCGCAGCATCAGCATCGCGATCAGGGCCGAGAACACCTGGATGCGCACCGCGTTGGGCGAGGTGCCCACGAAGGTCTTGATCTTCAGGTTCTGCTTGATCGCCTTGAAGAAGAGCTCGATCTGCCAGCGCTCCTTATAGACTTTCGCGATGGTGGCGGCGGAGAGCTTGAGGTGATTGCTCAGGAACACCAGCACTTCGCCGGTATCCGGACGGCGATACTCGATGCGGCGCAAATCGCAGGGACAGTCGCGCCGCGCCTCGTAGTAGTGGTCGAAGCGGATGATCTCATCCTTGATGACGCCGGCAGCGCTGACCGGGCGGCGCTCGAGGATGGTGTAAGCGCTCGGGCGCTTCATGCGGGTGACGAAGTAGACGCCCTGGGCACACCAGCGCCCGAACAGCAGATAGTCGTTATAGCCTCGATCCATCACGATAATGGTGCCCGGGTCGAACTTCAGCTCATGGGCGACCTTCACCTCATGGCGCCGCCCGTCGGTGAGCACCATGAACGCGGGCAGATAGCCCTCGTGATCGAGCACCAGATGCAGCTTCACCGCCCCCTTGGTGCGCCGAAACCGCGCCCAGTCATAGAGCTCAAGGCTCAAGTCGATCACGCTCGCATCCAGGCTCTTGAGCTTGTTCTTGAAGCGAAACTTACGCCTGCCCCCCTGCAGCTGCACGGCCAGGCGCTCGTGCAACCCATGAAACACCGCCTCAAAGAGCTGCCACGGCCGATGCGCGTTCGCGTAGGACAGTGTGGAGCGGCGCACCGGCTCCACCCCCAGGTGCGTGAGCTTGCCCTCGCAACTTGCGAGCCCCTGGCAGATCTCGCGCAGCGTGCTCGCCCGCCCCAGTTGGCAGAAGAGCATCGCCACCAAGTGGTCCCAGGAGCCAAACCCCCGCGCATGCCGCTCGGCGCGGGTCTGTTTGACCATCTGGGCGAACTCGGTGCGCGGAATCAACTTGAGCATTTGACTAAACAAACTGCACAATGCATTCACGCCGGGCCTCCTTCCTGTGTGGTTGAACGTTTGGCAAAGCATTCATACCACACGTCAAGGACGGCCCGGCTGCTTACCTAATTTGGACAAGAGTGATCGGCGTCCATCGGCGGCTAATTCTTGAATTTGATTCTTGAGACAAGTTCTTAAAACACGAACGGGAGAATGACATGGCAAATGTCGGCATGGTGGGATTGGATTGGCAACAGCGCATCAACTGGGACCGTCTGCGCAAGTACCGCACCGAGCGGGCGCGGGCACGGATGAAGGCGCACGGGCTGAACGCGATGCTGCTGATGTACGACG
>JBARHM010000579.1:0-1731 GCA_049799235.1 Gallionella sp. | reverse complement strand
CAACCACGTAGGCCGGGAACAGTCCGCTCATAAAATCGCGAAGCTCTTTTCCCTTTTTAGCCATGTAGTGGCTCATATAGACCACGACCACGAACTTGGCAAGCTCCGACGGCTGGAAAGAGAACATGCCCAGCCGCAGCCACCGGCGCGACCCGTTGATCATCCTGCCCACGCCCGGCACCAGCGTAGCCGCGAGCAGCACGAAGGAAACAACCAGCAGCGCGAGCACAACGCGTTTGTCCTGAAACACCACGTGATCTATACGCATCGTGATCGCCATCAGTGCAAGGCCGATGACGGCCCACATGATCTGGCGTTTCATGAAGAACGCCGGGTCGTCGTAAGTCGTGAGCGCCACGACGCTGCTTGAGCTGTACACCATCACGATGCTGCCCACCAGAAGCGCCAGGATAGCTGCAAGCAGCGGCGCGTCGTAATGACCTTTATAGTGCATCACTCTCTGCATGATTGTCGATCCTGTTCAGTCTAATGCCGGCCCCGCAATCAGAGCCCCTTCACCGCTTCCTTGAACTGTCTCCCGCGGTCCTCAAAATCCCTGAACATGTCAAAGCTCGCGCACGCTGGCGACAGGAGCACGACGTCCCCGCGGGCGGCACGGGTGGACGCGAGCCGGACCGCCTCCTGCAGCGACGGTGCGAGCACCGTCTCCGTTGCCGTACCGAGGACCTTCGCCATCTTGTCCGCAGCCTTGCCGATCAGAACCAGGAGCTTGACCTTGCGCTTGAACAGGTCATAGAGCGGGCC
Organism: Gallionella sp.; assembly: GCA_049799235.1. Classification (GTDB taxonomy): domain Bacteria; phylum Pseudomonadota; class Gammaproteobacteria; order Burkholderiales; family Gallionellaceae; genus Gallionella. The sequence goes on along the minus strand of JBARHM010000579.1, from coordinate 966 downwards.
GAAATCGCTACCCTTGTCCAGGCCCCCGGCGATCAGGATAACAGGCTGGGTGAACCCCTCCACCGATTTGATCACGGCGCCGACATTCGTGCCTTTCGAGTCATTGATGTAGCTCACCCCGTCTTTATCGCGAACGAATTCAAGCCGGTGTTCAAGACCAGGGAACGTCCTCAGCACCTCGGCCACCGAGCGCACATCGGCGCCCGCCAGGATGGACAGTGCTGTTGCCGCAAGGGCGTTTTCGAGGTTATGCACACCGCTGATCTTCAGTTCGTCAACGGCAATAACACGCCGTCCGTTGAACGTGAGGTGTCCATCAAGCACGCACGCACCGGGGTTGAATCTGAGCTGCCGTGAAAAAGGAATGACCGTGGCGGCCGTGCGCCTGGCGTAGGATTTCACGATGGGATCATCGAAATTCAGGACCAGAAAATCTCCTTGCTGCTGGTTCATGAAGATCCGCGCCTTGGCTTCTCCATATTCCTTAAGACTAGCATACCGGTCGAGATGATCCTGGGTCACGTTCAGGATCGTCGCGATCCGCGGCCTGAAGGTCTCGATGTCCTCAAGCTGGAAACTTGAAAGCTCGGCAACGATCCAGTCTTTTCCCGCGAGGTGCGAGACATCTTCGGTGAGGGCGTTCCCGATATTACCTGCGACCAGCACGTTCTTTTTCGCCTTCGCCAGCATCAGCCCAACGAGGGTCGTGACCGTTGACTTGCCGTTCGTGCCCGTAATGCCGACGTACGGCGCATCAGAGAGCAGCCACGCAAGTTCGAGCTCGCTGATCACCTTGACGCCGTGCCGCCGCGCCTGCAGGACCGGCGCTATCTTGGGCACACCGGGGCTGAGCACGATGAGGTCGGCGTCGGCGAAGATCCGTTCCGGATGTCCGCCCGCCTCAACAGCGATGCCGCTGCCGAGAGACGCTGTCACCTCAGTCAGCTGGTCCAGCGGCTTCTTGTC
>JBARHM010000578.1:0-5174 GCA_049799235.1 Gallionella sp. | reverse complement strand
GCGAGTGAATCAAGGCCGTGCCCACCAGCCAGGGCATGAAGGATGCATTTTCCACAGGATCCCAGAACCACCAACCACCCCAGCCGAGTTCATAATAAGCCCACCAGCTGCCCAGCATGATCCCCGTGGTCAGGAATACCCAGGCTACAGTAGTCCAAGGGCGCGACCAGCGCGCCCAGGTAGCATCAAGCTTTCCACCCAACAAAGCCGCTATGGCAAATGCAAACGCAACCGAAAACCCGACATAACCCATGTACAGCATCGGGGGGTGTATCACCAAACCCGGATCTTGCAGCAACGGGTTCAACTCTGTTCCGTCGAGTGCGGCGGGTATGAGTCGGTCGAACGGATTCGAAGTAAGCAGCATGAACAGCAGGAAGCCAACCGCAACCAATCCCATAACTCCCAACACGCGCGCGACCATTTCGTCCGGAAGGTGCTTGCTGAATGTCGCTACCGCCGCAGTCCAAATAGACAGTATGGCCACCCATGGCAATAATGAACCTTCATGTCCGCCCCAAATCGCAGCAAAGCGGTAATGCAATGGCAATCCGGAGTTAGAGTGTTGAGATACGTACAGCACGGAAAAATCATTATTCAGGAAGGCATTCGCCAGCATGGCAAAAGCCAGCGCTACGAAAACCAGCAACCCGTAGGACAAAGGACGGGCGATACCCATCAACGCCGGATTATTGCGCGCAGCGCCGACTATCGGCATCACACCCAGGGTAATCGCCAGGAACAGCGCGATAATCAACGAAAAATGACCAAGTTCTGGAATCATGTCAGGCCTCTCGATTCGAACAGTTATTTGACAACAGGAACTGCCGCCTCAACAGAATTGGCAGCCGCTTTTGCTTCTTGGGCTTGCTTCATGGCGTCCGCCGCTTCAGGCGGCATGTAATTTTCATCGTGCTTGGCGAGTACTTCTTCAGCACGCATAAGACCATCGGCTTCCACGCGGCCCTGGGCGACCACGCCTTTACCTTCCTTGAACAGATCAGGAAGGATGCCTTTATACACAACCGGGATGCTTCTGTGCGTATCGGTGATCACGAAATTAACTGTCAGACCATCCTTTTCCCGTTTGATACTGCCCTCCTCGACCAAACCCCCGATACGGAAGCTGCGCCCGTGTGGTGCTTCATTATTGAATACCTGGGTCGGTGTGAAATACAGGTTGACATTACCCCTCAGCGCATACAACACCAAGCCGACCGCCAAGGACACTGCAACGACACCGACTGAGATGAACACAAATCTTTTCTGGCGTGGCTTCATGCTATCCCCTCATCCATGGCATCGTCTCCCGCATTGCGCAACAGGCGTACCTGCTGCAAAGTGATTTTTCTCTTGTGTATGACCATCGCGATCTCGATCGCAAAAATGAGCAATGCGACTGCATAGGAACCCAGCCAAACATAGGTGAGCGTGTTTTCCCTCATCCAGATATCCAAATTCATGATTTCACCTCCGGCAATTCGGCAATCCAAGTGGTATTTCTTTCACGCTCCAGAATGATGCTGCGTACCCGCGCCATCACGACCGCGATCGCATAAAACCAACAGGCCACCAGCATGGTGAACATGGCCTGCTGCATCGACACGTGCATCGAAGTGCCGGTAAATTTGATGGTCGACCCCTGATGCAGGGTATTCCACCACTTCACCGAGAAATAAATGATCGGCACGTTCACCGAGCCGACGATGGCAAGCAATGCAGCGGCGCGATCCGCGCGGCGCGGATCGTCTATCGAGGCGTGCAGCGCGATGAAACCCAGATACAGGAACAGCAGGATCAGTTCGGAAGTCAGGCGCGCATCCCACATCCACCATGCGCCCCACATCGGCTTGCCCCACAGTGCCCCGGTCCATAATGAAATGAAGGCAAACAATGCGCCGGTGGGAGCTGTCGCCGTGGCCATCATGGCCGACAGGCGAGTCTTGAAAATCAGGCCAAGTGCCGCGTAAGCCGCCATGACCAGGTACAGGAACATCGACAGGATAGAAGCGGGGACATGTATGAAAATGATGCGGTAAAACTCACCCTGAACAGCATCCATGGGGGCGACATAAAACCCGATATACAGGCCAACCGCAAACAATATCGCAGCGGAAACTGCAAACCAGGGAATCAGCTTTCCAGCCAGGCCGTAAAAGGTAGTGGGGGCGGAATATTTGAACCAGTTAATTGCCAACTTGTCACTCCATCGAGATTCGCAACGCCTGCGCAGTCACCCACGGGGTGAAAACCAGGGCCAACACCAACAATGCGCCCAGCAGAGACATGTGAGACGCAATGTCCAATCCGCTTGATATCGCTTCAACCGCCCCGGTGCCAAAAATCAGCACTGGAATGCACAGCGGCAACACCAACAGAGACAATAACACCCCGCCGCCGCGCAAACCCAAAGTCAGCGCTGCGCCGATCGCGCCGAGCATGCTGAGTACCGGTGTTCCCAATAACAGGCCTATGATCAACACACCAAGCGCCTGCACCGACATATCAAACTGCAAGCCCAGCACCGGAGCCATCAACACCAGAGGCAAACCTGACACCATCCAGTGCGCTACCATCTTGCCCAGCACCAGCATGGACAAGGATTGCGGAGCCAACATCATCTGCTCCAGCGTGCCGTCCAGATAGTCGGCCGAGAACAACCTTCCCAGCGACAACATCGATGACAGCAACGCCGCCACCCACAACACCCCCGCCGCCATCTTGCGCAGCATCGCCATTTCAGGGCCGACACCCAAAGGGAACAGACTGACCACCATCACGAAAAATATCAGCGTGGTGAGCACATCTGCACGGCGGCGCATCGCCAAAACCAGATCGCGCCGTATCACCAGCATCAACAAACCCAGCATCGAAGTTTTCTTCATGCCCCCATGACTTTCAATTATGATAGGGACAAGCTGCGCATTTCAACGCCTGCTACCTGCAGCGGTTGATGAGTGGTGAAAATCACCATTCCCTGCTGCTTCAAGTGTTCAGCAATCAACTCCTGGATCAATGCCACGGCTCCGACATCGAGTGCCGTCAAAGGTTCATCCAGCACCCAAAGCTTCGCATCGCTGACCAGCAGACGAGCCAATGCAACGCGACGCCGTTGTCCCTGCGACAGCACCTTCGTCGGCAGCAATTCACGGCCGCGCAATCCCATGCGTCTCAAGGCATCCATCGCCTCTTTCTCGTCGAGCTCTACTCCGGAGAGTCCTGCAGAAATTCGCAAGTTTTCGAGCGCGCTCAACTCGTCCTTGATCGCATTCAAATGACCGAGATACATCATCTCGGCATAATATTCCTCATCCAGCTCGCGAATACTTTCTCCGCGCCAGATAATATCACCCTCATCGGGCGTAATGAAGCCGCACAAAGTACGCAGCAGACTGGTCTTGCCGCTACCATTCGCGCCCTGAACCTGCATGATTTGTCCAAAATCCAGCGAGAAGCTTAATTCGGAAAACAAACGATGATCACCGCGGCTGCAAGCAAGATTGCTGATTTCCAGCATGAAGAAAACCTGAAATTGGACAATGCGAAGAAGTATAGCCGATTGCATCAGAAGGTGACAACGCCAATTGCCGAATTTCAGGGCAATCCCTTACAAAATGCAAGGTTTCATGGCCCATGAATTACTGCCAGGGATTCAAGGCCAAGATCAAAGGTTGGAGGAGATACGATCCAAGCCGATCCGGCGATATGAAGTATGATCACAACAACACCGGCTGATCGGGCAACTCGTTCGGCTTTTCGCCCGCATGGGGGTAATGACTGGCAAGGTGACGCCCCACGCTGCGGATACCTGCTAACACGCCTTGTTCGAACTGTCCGTCACGAAACGCCAGTTCCATCTCGTGGCAAATCTCTTCCCAGACTGCTTGACCCAGCTTGGCATGCACGCCGCGATCGGCAATGATCTCGACATCGTGATCCGCCAGCAACAAATAGATCAACACGCCATTGTTATATTCGGTATCCCATACACGCAATTCTGAAAACACCTCAACTGCCCGTTCTCGCGCAGTCCGACCGGCCAACAGCAGCTTCACATCCAGCGCGGGCTCGACTGCGAAACGTAGCTGTCCGGTGTGCATCGCTTCGGTTTCGTGGATAGCGCGCTCGATCACATCCAGCGTATGCGGCGGGAAAGCGCGCCGCACTGCCGAGCGGCCACTGGATAAATGTCGCATCAATCGCATCAAATTCATGTCACCATCGCCCCGAAGCACCGCCCCCGCCAAATCCGCCGCCCCCGCCGCTGAAGCCGCCTCCTCCACCATAGCCGCCACCACGAAAACCACCCCCGCCATAGCCTCCGAATCCCCGTCCTCCGCCACCCAGCAGAACGAACACGAATGCCATCAAGCCGACCAGCAGCGCGATCACCAGCTGTGCGACGATGACCCAGGCCAGCACCGCAAGCGCTCCGCCCATCAGCACGGCAGCGGGAAAGCGACCGAGCAACGCGCGCAACATGCCGCCCACGACGACGACCAACCCGAAAGCGATGAACAGCAGCGACTCGATATCAAATTTGCCGCTGGCGGCGGCACGGCGTGGCGGCGGCAAGGGCTCGCCCTCGATCACTTTCATAATCGCCGCAAGTCCCGATTCGATGCCGGCATAGAACTCGCCGCGCTTGAAACGCGGCACGATGATCCCGTCGATGATGCGGTTCGCAGTGGCATCATTCAGCGCGCCTTCCAGGCCATAGCCTACCTCGATGCGCAGCGTGCGGTCATCCTTGGCGACCAGCAACAGCGCGCCATCGTCTACGCCCTTGCGGCCCAGCTTCCACGCATCGACCGCACGGATACCGAATTGCTCGATGGCTTCCGGCTCAGTGCTAGGCACGATCAGCACCGCGAGCTGCACACCTTTCTTCGATTCAAAATCGGCGAGACGTGATTCCAGTGCCTGAATCTGTCGCGCATCCAGCGTAGCGGTCAGATCGGTGACGCGATGGGTGAGCGGCGGCACGGCCACCTCGGCATGCGCCGCCCCGGCCAGCAGCAGCGCAAGCAGAAACAGCTGCGCACAACTTTTCATTTATTTCGACGCAGCCGGAACCTTGGGCGCATCAAAACTGACCGCCGGCGGAGCCGAGATCGCTTTCTCGTTTTCCACCGTGAAAGTTGGCTTGACCTTGTAGCCGAACAACATTGCGG
>JBARHM010000577.1:0-1839 GCA_049799235.1 Gallionella sp. | reverse complement strand
GATCTGCTCAAGGCCGAGCAGGGGTCCCTTATGCTGGTGGATCACGAGACTGATAACCTGCTCGTGGAGGCAAAAAAGGGAAATCACGAAGAAGTGCCGGAAAAACACAGGATCAATCGGGGTGAAGGCATAGCCGGCAAGGTGGCGGAATTCGGCGAAGCCATCCTCGTCGAGAACCTTGAAGATGATCCGAGAGTGATGCAAAAAAACAGGCAGCATTATAAAACACGATCATTTGTCAGTGTACCCCTAAAAATAGATGATAGAATCATCGGCGTGCTCAACTTGTCGGACAAAACCACCGGCGAGGTATTTGATGAGGAAGACTTGAAACTCATCCAATCGTTTGCGACGCATGCTGCCGTTGTCATGGAGCGGAATGAGTACTATCATAGATCGGAAGAGCTTAAAAAACTGACAATAACCGATTCCCTGACCGGACTTCTGAACAGGAGATACCTGTATGAGAGGCTGAAGGATGAAGTGGCCCGGTCCGAACGATATAACCACCACCTCAGCCTTCTTATGCTGGACCTGGATGGGTTCAAGTTGTGCAATGACACGTTTGGACATCTTTCCGGCGACAGGATGCTTAAAGACATAGCTGAAGCATTGCAAAACACAGTGAGGTCCATGGATATTGTTGCACGGTACGGTGGTGATGAATTCATGGTGATTCTTCCCGAGACCGCGGAAGCTTTGGCGATCGATATCGCGGAACGATTGCGGAGCAATGTGGCGAAGAAAGCGGCACGTCCTCACGAAGCTGCGGATAACGTACCGCCTCCGCTTACGGTCAGTATCGGTGTTGTATGCTATCCTGACCACGGGAAAACGATCGAACTGCTGCTTGAGAATGTTGACAAGGCGTTGTACCGCGCCAAGAACAAGGGAAAGGACAGGATCGAGGTGTTTTCATAATATGCCATTCAGTTCACTCCAAAAAAAGGATTTTTTTGGGAGACAGGCAGAGTTGGCAGGTCTGTACAAAAGGGTCCTCCAGGCGGACAGTGCTCAGGCGCAAAGCGTTGTTCTATCCGGTCGCCGGGGCATCGGGAAGACAGAGTTGCTCAAACATCTTTTCGGCCAGCTCTTCTGGAATCAGGACCTGACAATTCCTTTTCTGTATACGGTCAATCCTGCACTGTTGTCTGTAACGGCCTTTTCAAAATCCTATCTGAGCCAGTTTATTTGCCAAAGACTCGCCTTTGAAAAAAAAGACCAGTCTCTGCTCTATCGTGAGGGGATGACGATCGATGGCCTGTCTACTCTCGGTGAGGAGTTGGGGGCCCTTTGGGTAAAGGAGATCCTTGACCAGTATCTGCAATGTTCCGGCGATCCCATGGATGCGCTCCGCATAGCGCTTGTGGCTCCGCACCGCTCCGCGCTTTCTACCGGCACTCCGGTCGCCGTACTGATCGATGATTTTCATTTGGTGAAGGGTCTCCATCTGGACGGTGTACCTGATCACCGGCTGGCGTCACTTTTTCAAGAACCGATGTCGCACAGAAAAACACCCCATGTTATCACAGGGAACATGGCAGAGCTCCAGGAGATGACCGTGGTGAGCGGTCTTGAGCGGATTCCGGTCCCGCCACTTGGGTCCGAAGCGGTCTCGTCAATGCTCATTGCTCTTCTGAGTGCACATGAGGCGGAAGGAGACGTGCCTCCACTTTTGTTGCGTCATCTTGGCGGCAACCCGTATTACCTCGGACGCATAGTCACCAGAGCGTGCGCGAAAAAAAATCCTGATGATACGGACTTCTGGAATGCCTATATTCAGGAGATCATGGAGGGACCGCTCGCCCTTTCGTGGTTGAAGCTCCTGAAGGCTTATTT
>JBARHM010000576.1:0-3914 GCA_049799235.1 Gallionella sp. | reverse complement strand
GGTGCGCTGGGAGGAATCGGTTGGGTGATGCAATCAACCTATTTCCAAAATTAAAAAGGGCGTGTATCGAACCCGCCCCGCTTGATTCGATTCAATGCAAATCAGTCTTTTCTGCGCAGCATCATGCGTTCCATCAAGCCGTCTTTCGTGATGTACTGATGCTTGATCGCACCGAGTATATGAATCACCACCAGCACGATCAGCACATTGAACATTTGCTCATGCACCTCGTGGGCGAACACGCCTCTGTAACCGTGCTCTTTCGGCAGCATGTTCGCATCGAATGCCAATAATGCCGGGCCTGCCTTGCTGGTAAGCAGGATCACCACGCCGCTCACCGGCAACACTAACAACAGGGTATAAAGCAGGTAATGAACACCATTGGCCAGTCTGTCCATAGCCGTATCGCCGACCGGCGCGGGTATCCCGTCATTGCGGCGAAAATTGAACCGGAACAGGGTCAACAATAAAACCACGCCTCCCACCGCAATATGCACGATGTATCCGGCCAATGTCGCTTTGCTTGCATCTGTCGCCTCGGCTAGATCTTCTCCAAGATACCAACTAGCGATCAGTAGCGCCAAGGTCAACCAATGAACGATCACAATGCGTTTGCTGTATTGCGTCATAACTTGCTCCAAATACCGGAATTTTGGGATGAGTCTGTCCCAACAAAGTTCCATTACAGAAAAATGAGCGCGCAATTTACCCGAAACTCGCACGATGCGCAGCATTTTTTTGTAAAGGCGCAGAAATTTACTCCTGAACCTGTATCGCGGTATGCTCGCAATAACACAATAATACTCAAGAGGAAAACCTGGGCGTACTCTTGAATCACTGACGATTCCAAGGATACAAGCCTTGATTCTGATTCTGATTTCGATTTAGGACTATCAGCATACAGACAGGAACCAGCAAGCATGAGCGCAGCGCAAAACGACCAGTCCATTTAGGGCCTTAGCACCGATGAAGCGCAGAAGCGCCTCGCTGCGTCCGGCTATAACGAATTGAATCCGACGCAGCCGCGCCTCCTTTGGCATATCGTTGCCGATGTGTTACGCGAGCCGATGTTCCTGTTACTGATCTCTGCGGGCTGGATTTATCTGTTGTTGGGCAATGTCGGGGACGCGCTGATGCTGATGTTTTTCGTGCTGATCATCATAACCCTGACCGTGTTTCAACAGCGCAAAAGTGAGCGGGTGCTGGAAGCATTGCGCGACCTGTCCAGCCCGCGCGCATTGGTGCTGCGCGATGGCATACAGCAGCGCATCGCCGGTCGCGAGGTGGTGCGAGGCGACTTGATGCTGCTCAAGGAAGGCGATCGCGTTGCAGCCGATGCCGTGCTGCTCAGTTGCAGCAATCTGTTCGCTGACGAATCCCTGCTGACCGGCGAGTCGGTTCCGGTGCTCAAACATGCAGGCAGTGCGGACTCGGTGGCGCGTCAACCGGGCGGCGATGATCTGCCATTCGTTTATGCGGGAACGGTGCTGGTGCAAGGCAGCGGCATCGGCCTGGTGACGGCAACCGGCAAATCCAGCGCGATCGGGCTGATCGGGAAATCGCTGCAAGACACCCGCCCGGGCACTTCTCCGTTGCGCATCCAGACCGACCGGCTGGTACGTCGTCTGGCGATATTCGCCATCGCCGTTTGTCTGATACTCGTACTCGCCTATGGCATCGTGCATGGCAATTGGCTGGATGCGATGCTGGCCGGGATCGCGCTGGCAATGGCTTCGCTGCCGGAAGAGTTCCCGGTGATCCTGTCAGTGTTCATGGCGCTCGGCGCGTGGCGTATTTCGCGGCGCAACGTGCTGACAAGGCGGCTGGATGCGATCGAAACTCTTGGTGCCACTACCGTGCTGTGCACCGACAAGACCGGCACGCTGACCGAAAACCGCATGGTGATCCGCAGGCTTTACAGCGACGGACAAATGCTGCAAGTGGATAGCCACAGCCCGCTGCCTGAACCGTGGCACGAACTGGTGGAGTTCGGGATCCTGGCCAGTGTGCGCGAACCGTTCGACCCGATGGAGCGCGCCCTGCACGAGTTAGGCAACCGCACCCTGAGCGGCAGCGAGCACCTGCATGCAGCATGGCAGTTGGTACACGAGTACAGCCTGTCGCCGGAACTGGCGGCGATGTCGCACGTCTGGCACGGCGATGGGCAGAAACATCACATGGTCGCCGCCAAGGGCTCGCCGGAAGCCATCATCGACCTGTGCCACCTGCCAGAAGCTGAAGCACTCACCATAGAAAAAGTTGTTGCCGATATGGCTGGCCAGGGCTTGCGCGTGCTGGGCGTGGCGCGCGCCGAACTCAAGCCCGGCCAGGAGTGGCCGGCACAGCAACATGACATCGAGTTCACTTTCGTCGGCTTGCTCGGCCTGCAAGACCCGCTGCGTCCGGATGTGATCGATGCGATCGCGCAGTGCCACGCGGCAGGCATTCGGGTGGTGATGATCACCGGCGATCATGCTGGCACCGCGCAGGCGATCGCCCGCGAACTGGGCTTGCCTGCTGCTGACGTATTGTCCGGCAGCGAACTGGACGCGCTGTCCGATACCGCATTGCGCTTGCGATTGCTCAACGTGCGGGTATTCGCGCGCATCGTGCCCCAGCAGAAGCTGCGCATCGTGGAAGCGTTCAAGGCAAACGGCGAGATCGTCGCGATGACCGGCGACGGTGTGAACGATGCGCCCGCCCTCAAGGCCGCGCACATCGGCGTGGCGATGGGCAAGCGCGGCACCGACGTGGCGCGCGAAGCCGCCGGACTGGTGCTGCTCGACGACGACTTCGCTTCGCTGGCCGCCACGGTCCGCCTGGGGCGACGCATCTACGACAACCTGCGCAAGGCGATGAGCTATGCACTTGCCGTGCATATTCCCATCGTCGGCATGGCACTGCTGCCGGTTCTGCTCGGTGCACCGCTGCTTCTGCTGCCCGCGCACATCATGTTCTTGCAGATGATCATCGACCCCGCCTGCTCGATATTTTTCGAAGCCGAACCCGAAGAAAAAAACATCATGCAGCGCCCGCCCAGACAGGCGAATGAGGCGCTGGTCGGCGGGATACTGCTGAACACCAGTCTGCTGCAGGGTATGGTTGCCTTTGCAATCGCCGCCGCGATTTACGCCTGGGCATTGTCGAAGGGATGGGATGAAAACACCGTGCGCGCGCTGGTGTTTGCGGCCATGGTGGCGGGTAATATCGCGCTGGTATTCAGTAACCGCTCATTGGGCGCATCATGGCAAGGTACGTGGTCGCGGAAAAATCCGGTGATGTGGTGGATCGTGCTGGGTGGCAGCGCCGGGCTGGCACTGGTGTTAAGCGTCCCGGTGTTGCGCGAACTGTTCCATTTTTCAGGCGATGCAACTCATATCCTTGGAGTTGGTACACTGTCAGCGATCAGCGTGTTACTGCTCAGCGCGGGGATCAAACGGATTGTCAGCCAAGATCGCTCATGAAACGGGGGCGTCCTGAATTTTGTGTAAACGGAATTCATTAATGCTGGGGCATCCGTTCCTCGAACTGGATAGTAAAACGATTGAGCGCCGCTTTCCAGTCCCTTATTGGCAGAAATTATTTCCCTCACCAACAACGTGACCGGACTTCTCCATGTTACAGACTTTGGCTAAGACACATATTCACTGCACCATGCAAAACCACTGGCGACGTGGTGTAAACTAATATAAAGAGGCAAGTTAATGTTACGCGTTAAAACATGTGCAAGCCCTCTTGACTGCCGGGTTGAGTTTGTATGGTTTTTTTGCCATAAAAATTACGAAAATATTTTAAGTGCAGCAAACACGATAATGCCAAAAAATGCACTATTTGTAAGTGATGCTTCAAGCAAGATTCTTTCCGTCACATCGCTGACAGCGTCTTTGCGCTCGGGCGTCCCGATCGTTGATGGT